>JBILUY010000169.1:0-5619 GCA_044370735.1 Crocinitomicaceae bacterium
CGCATTTGTAATTAGCATTACCATTGGTGTGTTGTATTTTATGTTGACCAGTGTTGTACCGATGTTTAAAGATGTGTTCACCCAATTTGGACAAGAATTACCTTATTTAACACAGAAAATCATTTGGTTGTCTAATTATTTCACGACATTTTTATTATTTTTCATATTGGCTGTAGCAGGTTTTGGTATTTACGGATATACCCAACGCAAAGAAGTTTGGTTTCGAAAATCGATTTCGCAATTTGCTCTTTCGCTCCCTGTTTTTGGCATCCTAATTCGTAAAATCTATTTGGCACGTTTTTGTCAAAGTATGACTTTGTTACTTTCCTCACGAACTCCATTAGTTAGCAGTTTGGAACTAATTGAAGAAATGATCGATTTTTATCCGTTGGAAGAAGCGATGAAAGAAACCCGAAAAGTGATTTTATCGGGAGAAAGTTTAAATACAGGCTTATCGAAATTTGCTATTTTTGACAAACGTTTGGTTTCTATGATTAAAATAGCAGAGGAAATCAATCAGTTAGACAAAGCATTTGACCGCTTGACAAAACAATATCAGGAAGATGTGGAGTACCGTTCAAAGTTACTTGGGACTGTGATCGAACCCATGATCATTGTGATTATCGGGTTAGTGGTTGGTGTAATTATGGTAGCCATGTATTTACCGATGTTTAATTTGAGTAATGTTATAAAATAAACATATATGTTTTTAAAAATGAAATTAAAACGAGAAGAACATTCCATCCTCACACAAACAGTGGATGCATTTTCACTAGCAGAACTATTAATCGTGTTGGCCATTATGGGAATTTTGATTATGTTGGTTGTTCCCAATCAGGCTGGAGTTGCTTCTCGAACAAAAAGTTTGGAGGCACAACAAGAGTTGAAAATGGTACACAATTTAGAATATGCTTATTTTTTACAATTCTCTAAATATTCTGATGATTTAAATACGATCAATTATATTCCACACAAAACGGTATTAGCAGGAGGAACAGCTAATTATGAAATTTCTATTATTGAAGCCACTCCAACTGGATTTAAAGCAAAAGCAGAAGCAGTTCAAGATTTTAATGGAGATGGGAATAAAAATCAATGGGAAATAGATCAAGATGGTATCTTAAAAGAAGTTAAACCAGATTAATCGTGGCATTTACTTTACTATTATTAACACTTTTGTTCTTGGCCTTACAAGATGTTCGCAACCGACAGGTTTGGGTAATCCTATTTCCTGTCATTTGTGGATTGTCTCTATGGTATAAATGGCAAACATTTGATTTCGAACAATTGATTTGGAATCTTGGGTTTGTTTTGGTTTGTTTACTAGGATTAACCTTGTATTTGACCCTAAAAACTAAACAATTGGTTTTGATTTGGAAAGGTTATTTCTCTTGGGGAGATATTTTATTTTTACTTGCAATTACTCCTTTGTTGTACTTTCCTACTTATTTGGTGTATTTCACCTTTGGTACCATGTTGAGTTTGGTTATTCATACGGTTATTTTGATTACCCAAAAGAAGGCAAGAAAATCAGTTCCGTATGCAGGATATATGAGTTTGGTTTTAATTGGATATTTATTCATAGAAGCCCATGTAGTTAGATTATTGGCAAATTTACATTACTAACCTTTGGAGAAACAATATAACATAACGCCTGAATTACAACAGCTTATTCGCTCTGACTTGGCTTGGCATTACCGTATTTTACCCATCGGTATAACCGAAAACAGCCTTAGATTTTTAGTAGATGAGACACAAGAATTAGCTATCATTAAAGAAGAACTACTTGCCTTACTCGGGAAACAAATACAATTAGAAACCGCAGATAGTATTGAAATTCAACGTTTATTAGGTAGGTATTATCGTACAACCAACGACCAAGAGCAACGCATTGTTTTTGATGCAAAGATTGATTTTGTCGATCGTTTGATTCAAGAAGCCAATAGCATAGGAAGTAGTGATATTCACATAGAGATTTTTGGAGAGAAGGCACGTGTACGTATGCGTGTAGATGGAGTGTTGATCCAACGCTACATGGTGGACAAAAACGATTATCCAGAATTGGTAAATAAAATTAAGATTAGAAGTAACCTCGATATTTCAGAAAAACGTTTGCCTCAAGATGGTCGTATTCAATATGATGATTTTGATTTACGTGTATCTATTTTGCCTACTTTACACGGAGAAAAAATTGTGTTGCGTATTCTGGGAAAAGATGCTTCTTCCTTACAAATTGACAAGTTAGGTTTTTCAGAAAAGGAACAACGAGATTACTTAGAAGGTATCAAAAAGCCAAATGGTATCATTTTGATTAGCGGACCAACAGGTTCAGGAAAAACAACGACGCTTTATGCTACGTTAAAAATGCTGAACGATGAAAAACGCAATATTGTTACTGTTGAAGATCCAATTGAATATACCCTTGATGGAATAAATCAAGTACAATTAAAAGAATCCATTGGACTTACTTTTGCTAGTGCATTGCGTTCGTTCCTTCGACAAGATCCAGATGTGATCATGCTTGGTGAGATACGTGATGCCGAAACAGCTCAAATGGCTATTCGTGCTGCATTGACAGGTCACTTGGTATTATCAACGATACATACGAATTCTGCTTGGGGAACGATTTCCCGTTTGATAGATATGGGTGTTCCTTCGTTCTTACTTGCAAATACAATTAACCTTTCGGTTGCTCAACGTTTGGTGCGAAAATTATGTACCCATTGTAAGCAAGAAGTTCCGTTATCTGTTTTAGATTGGCCGATTGGAATACCAACCAATATGATACCATCAACTCATAGTGTGGCCGTAGGGTGTGACCAATGCCATTACACTGGTTATAAAGGTAGAATAGCTTTATACGAAGTTATCCCAATGGATGGGGCACTTTCAATGAGTATCAAAAATAACGACAGTTTAATTGATGAACTACTTCAAGAAAGAGGGATTAAAACACTTAGTGAAAGAGCTTTAGAATTATTAATAACAAACACAACCTCCCTAGAAGAAGTGTATGCATTACTTACAGGGAATTAAGATAAAAGAGATGAATAAAATGAAAAAGGTGATGCTAGTGATGCTGTTATTTTTTAGCATGCATTGGGCGTATGGACAAAATTATACTGAAGATCAATTGCGAGAACGATTTGATAGTTTAGCTAAAGTAAATAAAGGATTTAACAATGCTGTGCAATTGAATATTTCTGGGTTACCCTTATATGAATTTGTTAATACATTGGGATTAGACAATAACCTCAATATTTCCATCGACCCATCGATTACACAGCCAATATCGTATAATTTTCATGATGCAAGAGTAAAAGACATTTTGGTGTTTTTGTATGTGAATTTTGAATTAGAATATGAATTTGTGGGTTCTATATTATCTGTAAAAAAACGAGTTAAGAAAGAAATTCCAGTCGTTGTCCCTAAACGAGAATTAGATATTCGATATAATAATGCCAACGAATTTTTATCGGTGAATTTACAAAACGATACACTTTGGAGGGTATTTAATAAAATAACCAAATTGACAGAAAAAAACTTTGTCATTCAACCTGAAGTAAGAGAAAAACAACTGAACGCTTTTTTCCAAAATAGACCTTATGAGCAAGTCTTAGAAATGATTGCGAAAGCAAATGGTTTACAAGTGGAAAAAGAAAAAGAAGGAGAGTTTCATATTAGTCTAGCACCACAAGAAACCATACAGGAAAAAAATAAAACAACCACGAAAGACAAAAACAAGAAAAAAAGAGACCATTCTAGCTCATCACAAACGGAAGATTTTGTTCTTGAAAAAAATGAAAAAGGTACGCTTGACATCTATGCCAACAATGTAGATCTTATTGATATTATTAAAGAAGCAACCAAAGAATCAGGTGCACATTATGTACTTCAAACAAATTTAGACGGAAAGGCACAATTGGATTTAAAAGGAGTAACCTTTGAAGTTTTGTTGGGACATTTGTTTCGAAATACGAAATACAACTACATTTTATCTGATGATGTGTTCATTATTGGAGAGTCAAAAGCTGAGGGTGTTCGTAAGGCAGAATTAATCCGCATGGTAAACAGAACTGTTGAAAATGTAATGAGCAGTATTCCTAAAGAATTAATGAATGATATTACAGCAAACGAATTTTTAGAATTAAATGGATTGATTGTTTCAGGGAATGAAAGAAGTATCGCTGAATTACGCAAGTTTTTGAAATCAATTGATGTGGTTGTACCGATGATCCAGATAGATGTAATGTTGTTGTATTCCCAAAGAGGAAACTCAAATAAAACAGGAATTCAAGCAGGTTTAAAAGACAAACCAAGTGTAACAGGAGGAACGGTGTATCCAAACTACGACATGACATTAGATGCTTCTACAATCAATGATTTGTTGAGTTCATTGTCAGGGTTTGGGGTGTTGAATTTAGGGAAAGTAACAGAAAACTTTTATGTTTCCTTGAATGCGTTAGAATCAAATAACATTATTGAAATTGAAAGTACACCTAAAATTGCCACGTTGAATGGACAAAAAGCAAGTATTTCCATAGGTCAGACAACTTATTATCAGGAAACACAAGTCAACGTACAAACATCAGTTACGCAATCAGGTACCATTCAATCTAAAACATGGAAATCAATCGATGCGAATTTATCTGTAAAGATCAAACCAATTGTGAGTGCTGATGAGCAAATTACGCTATCAATAACCGTACAGCAAAATGACTTTTCTGGAAAAGTAGATCCGACTTCCCCTCCAAATATGACCACTCAAACCTTTGAATCATTGGTTAGAGTAAAAAATGGGGAGGTAGTTTTGTTAGGTGGATTAGATAAAAAAACCAATACAGAATCAGGATCAGGCGTACCTTTATTGTCTCGTTTACCATTTTTGAAATGGATTTTCGGAAATCGATCTAAAGACAAATCAAAATCAAAATTGCATATTCTTTTAAAACCGACTGTGACTTACTAAATGAAGAGCTGGAAAGACATATGGAAGCCTACTAATTATCAAGTGGTACAAGTTCATTTTGTACAAAATACAGTACATTATGATCTTGTTAATGTGAAGAAGGGAATGGTAAAAAGCACCCCCATCTCCTGTGATAGTTTGGAGGAGTTAATCAAAGAGATAAAACAAACCATTCCTGTAATAGTACATGTTACTGGTTCGGGAGTATTGACACGTTTGACGGAATATGTTTCAGGTTACAAAGAACAATTAATTGTCAATGGAGATAAAGATGAGTTTTACTTTAATTCTTGGCATGATGGAAGTCGTATTTTAGTTTCTTTCTTTCGAAAAAATTTGATTGAAAATTTACTTTCTCAATTAACAGAAAAAAAGGTGTTTTTATTAGGAGTGACTTGTGGTATTGTTCCTGTATTGTCGTTGGCTTCCGAAAATGAGTTAATTACCTTGGATTACACGATACACTTAATTGATGGTACATTTGTCAAAGTAGAAAGAAACGAAGAATTAATACAACGCACACAACTAGGAGGTATATTTTACGATCGAGATGAAGTATTGCTGAAAGGGATTTATTCCTCACTTTCTTCAGTAAATGATTCGTTCGAGCAAGGATTGGTAGAAACTGAAGTAGTAAAACAACGAGATAA
>JBILUY010000208.1:0-4391 GCA_044370735.1 Crocinitomicaceae bacterium
TTTACTTTTTTTGGTATAACTGTTGTATCGATTATATTTTTTGCAGTATTTGGTAATTATTTCTACCTCAATTCTCTCAATCAAGATCTTGCAGATTTGGAGGTGGAATTGACTTTACACAATGATAATTTATCTCTCCTTGAGACCTTTAAACAAGAGAAAACAAGAAAAGAACTTTTGGTAGATAATTCGGGAGTGTATCAGAAACACTTTTTAACTTTCTATTTAGATAAAATATCAGGTACTATTCCAACAAATATAGACCTTCAAGAATTGTATTTATTTCCATTAAAAGAAGCATTAAAAGAAAAGCGAAAAGTTGAAATAGAAAAATTGACAATCAATATAGTAGGAACGACACCCACCAGCGAATTATTAGAGGAATGGATGAATAAACTAAATCGTTTTTCATGGATAAAAAGCGTCCAATTGGTGAATTACCTTAAAAGCGAAAAAAATGCCTCTTTTAAACTATTAATTACTTTACAAGAATGACCTTTTTTGATAACTATACATACAAACAAAAAAATTATGCCTTATTAATTCTGGCAGTACTTCTTGTTGCTTTGACTTATAAAAAAGCATTTAAAATCACCCTTGAAACATTAGAGGCTAAGAAAGAACTCACTCAAAAAATTGAAGATGCAAAACATGTTATTTCCGATATTCGCAGTACCCAAAAAGATATTGCTTATCTCAATAAATTGTTAGGCAAAGAAAATGTCACCATTGAAAAAGTGCAACAATCATTTCTTGATTTTTTTGAAAAGAACAGCAATCAAGTTGTCGTTTATCAAGTAGATGAAGTGTTGGTTTACAAACACCCAGATTTTTCAGTCAACACGCATCGAATTGTGCTAAAAGGGAGTTTTTTACCTTCGTTACGTTTTTTATATCAACTTGAAAAGGATTTTGATTTAGCTAAATTAATTAATGTAAGTTTTGAATTTAAGAAATATAATTCTGAAGAAAAAGAACAACTATATACTACCATTTTATTACAAAATTATGAGCGTTAATATTAAAAATATTATTCAATGTCTTGCAATTCTCTTTGTTGGAACAATCGGTTTGAGTTCGTGTAAAGACATTATTGCTAAAAACATTTCCGGTACAACTCCAGAAATGATTACACCGGCTTTAAACGATACGATTGCCAAAAGTCCAGTTACATTTACATGGAAGGAAGTAACAGGTGCGACAAAGTACCAATTACAAATAGCTTCACCTAGTTTTGCAAATATGACTTCGTATGTGTTAGATACAACCATTACGAAAACGAGTTTTACTTTTGCTCTCGATTCAAATCAATACGAATATAAATTAACTGCAATCAATGCAGGGTATCACTCTACTGTTTTAGGACCAATACGTTTTTGGGTAGGGAAGAGTGCTATAAAATCAGGTGGATCAACATTAGTTTTAACAACTCCAACCAATAATAAGTTTGTCAATAAAACGTTTGATGGTAGATTTACATGGCAGGCAGTGACCAATGCAGATAATTATGAGTTTGAACTACGAAAAGGAGGGACTTTTACCACAGGAACAAATATCTATACGATGGAACCTGGAAATACTTTAGATAAAACACTTCCATCTAATTTATTACCTCTTGCACCCGGAGAATATACTTGGAGGGTTCTTGTAAATTCAGGAACTACCTATTTGACCCAAAACACAGGCAAGTTTACTGTGGATACTTTAGCTCCAAATCAAGCAACCTTGTTAACACCAACAAATAATAGTACCGTTACTTTATCTGATAGTACAAATTTCACTTGGAATAATGGAACCCAAAACGCTCTTTTTCAATCAGCCATAAGTTCACAAATTGAAATTTCATCCGATGTTAATTTTAACTCTATTCTTGTCACTTATACTGTATCTGAAAGTCAAATCAAGAAAATAAAATTGAGTTCTCTTACAGCAGGACAAACGTACTATTGGCGTGTGAAAAACAAAGATGCAGCAGGTAACATCGCACAACCATCTCCTGTCTTTCAATTTTTATCTTTCTAGTTAGTTACATGAAAAATAAAGGTCTCACTTTCGTTTTATTTATTGTAGTCGGAGCAATTTGGTACAATGTATTCTTTCGTATCAAGGATAATTTGACGGCAGATGAAGGTTTACTATCCACACCAACTGAAGCACCTATTATAAAAAAGAAGTTTGTTAAAGATACCTTTGCCCTACAAGCAAACTATCGAGATCCTTTTCATTCCAATAATTCCGGTATTTCAGCTCCAACAGAAGAACAAACTAATTCTACTCCTTCTCCTGTTGTTTATCAAGCTCCCAAACCCACACCAGAACCTCCCAAACCTCATCGTTGGCCAAAAATGAAATTTTACGGCATCATGAAAAGTAACCCCGAAAAAGGTCCTATCGCCATTCTAACCATCGACAACATGCGATTTAACCTTCGTGAAGGCGAAGAAGCATATGACGGTATTACGCTTCGAAGAATCTATGGGGATTCCGTGTTGATGGCACACGAGAAATATGGAAGGGTGTTGAGGAAGTGATATAGTATTTAAAAGAAAAGCCAAGTGGATTGAACTTGGCTTAGTTTATGAAAATCAATTGTTTAAAAGTATTGGGTTAGGTTTGAAATTTCTTGATTGATGGGGTAAGGGTGACGAAGATTAGATAGGGTAAAGTGTTAGTTTTTATTTAAAATTCCCACTAACAAAGTTATAGTCTTTTCCTAAAGCGTCGTAAAAAGCAGTTTGCCATGAATTTTTATTTACCTTATATCTGCTTTCGAAACAGTCTAAAAGATGATTTTTAAGGTGGACATCTCCTAACTTATTGTGTAAATTGGTTAATTGCATTTTAATATTCTCAAATTCTTCTTGTGCGTGTATTGAATATAGTTTATTTAAACTATAAACATTAAAATGAAATAAAATGCGTTTTTTTAATAAGTTATCCCAAGATAAAGGAGGTGAAACATAATAAGAAATAGTAAACGGCTTACATTGTAGGATTTTCATTTTTAGCCAATTTTCACTCTCTACATCATCATAGTATGGATGCAAACTCTCTTCTTCACTATTTGTGGGATTCTCTACTAATTTATCTTTATTGCAATCAGAGCAAGACGGAATTAGATTTATTGGTATAATTGAGTAAATTGGATATTTTGATTTTGGAAGATAATGGTCAAGAGTTCTTACAACACGTTGAGAACAAAGTGGACATTTTCCATTTGGAGCAGATACAAAAATACTGTCATAGTGTTTTCTTCCCTTATTCTCTTTATTTACTAATCTAGCTGTATATAATTTTTTTAATTCATTTACATTAAGTGTGGAACTTACAAAACTTCCTGTAGGAATTGTGTGTAACTCATTCTTTAATTTTTTTGTTTCAAAGTCATTTTCTGCTGAAGTGAAAATTGCTTTTGAGGTTTGAATCTCAGTTTTGAGCGTAAAATTAGTCATGTTATCAATGCAATCATCAATAACATCAATTACTTTTATTCTTGGTTTAATTATTTTTCTCATTTAAATTAATTAGTGTTCTTAAAATGGCCTTTCCTTCTTGTCCAAGTTGTTTGTTTAGTTTTTGAATGGCAGATTCGTAGTTGTCAGAATCTTTGGATATTTGTCTTAAAATATTATGAAAACCAGATTCAGTGACTTCTAAGCCGAATACCTCCTGAGTTAGTTGTCCTATATTTTCACCGAATGACTCTATTTCAAGTCTTTCTGCTATAGCTATAGCTCCGTGCCTCCTTAATTTCCAGACACAACTCCTTGGTACTTCCTGTAAAACCACTGGGGAATGTGTTCCTATAATTGCTACTGCATTTCTTTTGATTAAAATTTCCGATAAAGCACGAACAAAGGCGGAAAGTAAAGGTGGGTGTAAATAAGCTTCTGGTTCGTCTAGAAGAACTAAACTTTTTTCTTCAATTGCTTCTACTAATCTTGTTATTGTTAATAGAACAATTTTATGCCCTGAGCTAAGTTTGTTAAAGATTGATGATGCTAATTGTTTAAACTCATCTTCTAAATTTACTTTGGCAATTTGAGAGATTTCAGCTTCTTTAAAAATAGGGTCAGACTCTAACATTTCTAAAGCTTTTACCCATCTATCTTTTTTTCCTTGAATTTTACATATCTCCACGCTTCTAACAAATTCATTTTTTAATACGATAGGGCTTTTAGGTGGCAACTTTTCTTTATTTTTTTCTACTCTTTTAAGTCCAATATAAGAGTAATTCAAATATTTAGTTTTATCCCTTTTTTCTTCTAATGGATTTGTTTCGTCAAATGCACTAAAAGAAACTGATATTAAATTTGCAAATGGGTTTTTGGTTTCGTCTAATGAGTTTGTGAAATATCCATATTTTGTACTTTTATGATTTCCATTTATAA
>JBILUY010000317.1:0-2613 GCA_044370735.1 Crocinitomicaceae bacterium
ACCGGGCATGAGCTACCGGGTGACCTACAGTGCGAGTGGGTATGGACCTGTGCAGAAGACAATCATGTCTGATGACATGAGTGCCTATGAGGAGATAATGAAGGCGGTCGATCTGGAGCCAGTGGTGTTTGGAGGCGAGCTTGAGGCACAGCTGAAAATGAAGCAGGATCTGGAACGCGAAAGGGCCGCGAACGAGCGCCTTTTGGCAGAGGAGAATGCGCGTCTGCAGGCTGCATTTGAGGCAGCCCAGGCCAAGGCCAAGGCAAAGGAGGAGGAGGAAGCCCGGATCAAGGCTGATGAGCAGGCAAGCGCTGAGGCTCTTGCCGCTGAGGAGGCCAGAAAGGCTGAGGAGGCCCTGAGAGCCACAGAGGCCAAGCAGCAGCAAGACCAGGCGGCAGAAACAGAGCAGCCCCAGCAGACCGAACCCCAGCCTGAGATTCAGCCTGAGACGATAGCCGAACAACCTGTTGCGGTGGCGCCTCAAGAGAATGATGCCTTAACCAAGAAGCGTGCGGCTATTGAGGAGATGCGCAAGCGGATGGCTCAGCAGGCAGAGGATAATGCCAATAACGAGCCTACGGAGGTAACTACCAAGGAGATTACGCCTACAGAGCAGCCAGAGCCTCAAAAGTCAGAGCCTGTTGCTGTGGAGGAGCCAGTTGTCGTGCAAGAAGCTGCAGCGGAGCCTGAGAAACAGCCTGATTCGGCAGTAGTGAGCGAGCCGGTTGAACAACCAGAGCCAGAATCTACGCAGGTTTCTCAACAGGAGGAGGCACGGGTAACGGAGCCGGTTATGGAACAGCAGCCAGAAGAAGTGGCTGTGGCCGAGCCTGTGCAGAACCAGAAGTCTGATGCAGAGCGTCAGTTGGAGGAGAAGCGGATCAAGCTACAGAAGCAGATTGACGATCTGAGGCAGAAACAACTGGGCAAGTCGCAGGAGCTCCAGAACGCAGCCGATGAGGCCGCACGACTCAAAGCGGAATCGGATGCCAAGGCACGTGAAGTGGAGGAGGCTAAGGCAAAGGCTGCAGAGGCCGAGCGTCAAAGGCTAGCCATTGAAGCAGAGACCAAGAAAGAGGCAGAGGCTATAGCCAAGGCTGAACGTGAAGCTCAGGAAATAGTCAAGTTGGAGCAGAAAGCGCATGCCGAAGCAGAGGCTAAACGTCTAGCAGACGAGAAGGCACGGGAAGAAGCCGAGGCCAGGAAGATTGCCGAAGAGGAAGCCCGCATCAAGGCTGAAATGGAGGCTCAGCGCAAGGCTGAAGAAGCTGCACGTAAGAAGGCTGAGGCTGAGGAGAAGGCCCGGATTGAACGCGAGCGGATGGAGCAGGTGCTTGCTGAGCAGAGAATCAAGAAAGAGGAGGAGGAGAAGAGGAAGGCTGTTCTTGCTGAAGAGCGCAAGAAAGCCGAGGCCGAACGTCAGGAGACCATCAGAATTGAAAAGGAGCAGGCTCGGATAAAGGCGGAGGCAGCAAAAGCAGAGGCCGAGGCGGAGGCAATTGCGAGGCGGAATTCAGCGATAGAGGCAGGCACCATAGCTGAACTCAGGAAGATCAATCAGAAGTTGATCGATGAGAATCGGGATATCAAGAAGCAACTGGCCGACATCAACGCCAAGCTGGATATGATCATCAATATACTCTCAGCGGGCAAAGGTGATGAGACATTCAGTGAGGCGGACCTCACCGAGCTCAGCAAAAAAGGGAAGTTGGTACTCAATAATATCTTCTTCGATTACAATCAGGCCAGTTTGCGCCCCGAATCGAAAAAGGAACTCAATAAGCTTGTCTCGTTCTTGAAAGGCAATCCGGATGTTGCCATTGTGATAGGTGGGCACACGGATTCGCGTGGTAACGATGAATACAACATGAACCTGTCCCAGGAGCGTTCTGAATCAGTGAGCTCTTATTTGGTGAGTAGCGGAATTGATGCAAGTAGGCTCTCTGCCCGTGGATATGGCGAATCGAAACCGATAGCAAGGAACGAGAATGTTGATGGGACGGATAATCCAAAAGGTCGCCAGCTGAACAGGCGCATTGAAATAAGTATAGTGGGTGCCGGCATGGATGATGTGGAGGTGAAGAAGATCAAAGTCCCTTCAGAACTTAAAGTAGTTGATTGATAGGTCTTAAAGGGTCACAATGATGTTGAATCTACGTGTTTCCCTTATCGGCCCCATTTTTAATCTATTTTCATCCGCTTTTTCAGGATCGATGAAAGACCGTACCGGACGGTCAGAATCAATGCTTCAACCTCGACTGACGTTTAGCTTTTTCGTATTGACCGCCCTCATGCTTGCCATGACCGGGCAGGGGTATGCGCAATCGCGGGATATCCGTCAGACCACTGAAGAGGAGATGAACCGCGAGATTAACCAGACCCCTGAGGAACGGGCAAAGGCGCGTATCAGGGTCACCCCTAAAACCGCACAGGAGCTATACTATAACGGCAATTTCAGAGCAGCACTTGATGAGTTTCTGATTCTTCTGGCTAAGAATCCCACCGACCCCGACCTCAATTTCTTTATCGGTGCATGTTATCTGGAGAGCAACATTGATAAGAAAAAGGCCGTCCAATATCTTGAGTTCTCTGTATCACAGCCTAAGTATCCGA
>JBILUY010000102.1:0-9203 GCA_044370735.1 Crocinitomicaceae bacterium
ACAAGGATTTGTAATTGTTTACGTTGTAAAATTTAAGAAATAAAGGAGTAGTACAACTTGTAGGAATAATCCATCTCGGACTCCCATCAGGATTGTTAACTACAAAAACTTCAATCTTAATACTCGATTGATTTTTAGTAATTTGATAACCTAAATGTGATACTATTTTTTGCATGAATCTCTAGTTGGTAAAATACGTAAATTTCAATTCTATTGTATTACAATTATTATAGTTACAAAAATAGAATAAATCTTTATAATCAATTCTTATTCACAAACTCAATACTGTTTATTTAAAATGAATTATCAAAAACTTCTATATAAAATCAATTTTTTCAATAATAGATTTTACTTTTTAGCTCATCCTCTACAAACTTTTGTATTAAATTCGCAGTATTAAATTCACGATTATGAGCAACCAAGAAATAGAAAAAGTATCTTGTTTAATTATAGGTTCAGGACCTGCAGGATACACTGCTGCGATCTATGCTGCAAGAGCGGATATGAATCCTGTAATGTATCAAGGAATGCAACCAGGAGGACAATTAACAACAACAAATGAAGTAGAAAACTTCCCTGGCTACCCACAAGGTATTACAGGTCCAGCGATGATGTTAGAGTTGGAAGCACAAGCGAAAAGATTTGACGCAGATATTCGTTTTGGATTTATCACAAAAGTTGATTTTTCTGGAGATATTCACAAATGTTGGACAGAGTCTGGACACGAAATTCACGCTGAAACAGTGATTATCGCTACTGGAGCTTCTGCTAAATATTTAGGATTACCTTCTGAACAGAAGTATTTAGAAATGGGGGGAGGAGTTTCTGCGTGTGCAGTGTGTGATGGATTCTTCTACAGAGGTCAAGAAACAGTGATTGTTGGTGCGGGTGATTCAGCTTGTGAAGAAGCACATTACCTTTCTAAATTGTGTACTAAAGTTACAATGTTGGTTAGAAAAGATGAGTTTAGAGCATCTAAAATTATGGCTGACAGAGTGAAAAACACACCAAATATTGAAATTTTATTTAATACTGAAACCGTTGAAGTATTAGGTGATAACAATGGTGTAACTGGTGCACGTGTTAAAAACGTAGTTACCGGTGAAGAAAAAGAAATTCCTTGTACAGGTTTCTTTGTGGCAATTGGACACAAACCAAACACAGAAGTTTTCGCTGACTATATTGAATTAGACGAAGTAGGTTATATCAAATATGCACAACCTGGAACTTCAAAAACAAATGTACCAGGAGTATTTGTTGCAGGAGATGCCGCAGATAAAAACTACAGACAAGCAATCACAGCTGCAGGAACTGGATGTATGGCTGCACTAGATGCTGAAAGATATTTGGCTGCAAAGCATTAATATTTTTTTCATTATTTTTAAGGCTGTTTCTATGAGACAGCCTTTTTTTATGACTAAAAAGATTTTATTTTTTATTTTTTTTCAAATTTCTTCCTTTTTTGTTTATGCTCAATCGTATAACATTGAGTTTGGAGGAAAAATAGGTTTACTTTCTCCTCATAGACCTGTAATGAAGCATTTACCCCAAGAAAATATAATTGGAGTAGATTTTTCTTATTTTAAAGAAGTAACTGGAAAAAAAAGTTGGCATTCTATATATAATTCTCCTAAAATTGGCTTAGGCTTCTATTATTCAAATTTAGGAAATAGTCAAATTTTGGGTAACGCAATAGGGATACATTCAGCCATATTTTTTCCATTTATAAAAAATCAGAAACATCAATTCGGACTAAATTTAAAATTAGGGGTAGCAAGAATTTCTAAACCTTTTGATCTTATAATAAATCCTGAAAATATTGCATTATCATCATATATAAACTGTTTAGCTATAGCTGGTTTACAATACAATTATACTTTTGATAAACTTTCGATTGGTGCAAAGTTAGAACTTACACATCTAAGCAATGCTGCTCTAAAAGCTCCAAATTTAGGGGTGAATATGTATCAGACTTCTATAGTGTTGGGGTATAATTTTTCAAAGAATAAAATGAAATTAGAACTAATTAATTCTGAAAAATCATTTGAAAATACCAAAAACAAGAATTATTTATATTTCCTAGGATTTATTGGGCAAAAACAATTGTCAAATCATTTAGGTATAAATTATAAAGTGAGTGGTGGAACATTAGCATATCAACATATTTTTTCTTTACCAATTGGTTTTGAAATTGGTTTAGATTTAATGAAAAACAATAGTGATGTTCAACTAATTTTAGATAAAGGATATATGGTTGAAAATGTATATAAATCAGGTGCTTATGTTGGGTATGTCTTAACTTTGGAAAAACTTCAGTTTTTGGTCTTAATGGGTACATATATCCATGATCAATTTAATCTAAATGATAAAATCTATCATAGAGTTGGTATGAGATATACTTTATTAAATAGATTCGTTTTAAATTGCACTCTAAAATCACATTGGGGAAATGCTGACTATCTAGAACTTGGGTTAGGACTGAGGTTTGGTAAATAAATGTTAATCTATAATTTGCGTTAACATTCCTTAACATCAATTATAAAATTTAAATTCGATTTGAGTGTTAATATTGTAATTGAAATAAAACATACATTATGAATACAAAGTGGAAAAGTTTAGGAATAGGAATTTTAGGCGGTATGATTCCGATGGGTATGTATTTGTTTTTTGCCCAACCTTTTAATTCAAAATTATCAGATGAAGTAATTGATGGTAATATGAATTATCATGCTCGTTCTGCATCGATGTTTAGTGCTCCAGGTATGCCGGATAATTTTGTTGATGCTTCTGAAAATACGATTAACTCCGTTGTGCATGTTACAACCAAAGTTGTTAAAACCACCATGCAAACAGATCCGTTTTATGAATTCTTCTATGGTCCAGGTTCTGGTAATAGAGAATTTAAACAATATGGTTCAGGTTCTGGATCAGGTGTTATCGTTTCCTCTGAGGGATATATTGTAACTAATAACCATGTAATTGACAATGCTAGTGAAATTGAAGTGATTTTAAATGATAACTCTAAATATAGTGCAACAGTGGTTGGTGCAGATCCATCTACTGATATAGCAATACTTAAAATTAATGCTTCCGGATTGAAAGCCATACCTTTAGGGAACAGTGATGACATCAGAGTAGGAGAGTGGGTTTTAGCTGTTGGTAATCCATTTAATTTGACATCAACAGTTACAGCTGGTATCGTAAGTGCTAAAGCTAGAAATATTAATCTTCTAGCAGAAAGATCAGGTCAAAATGTTGTGCCAATCGAATCTTTTATTCAAACAGATGCCGCAGTAAACCCCGGAAATAGTGGAGGAGCACTAGTAAATACAAGAGGAGAGTTAGTAGGTATCAATACTGCAATTGCTTCTCAAACTGGAAGTTATGCGGGGTATTCATTTGCTGTACCTGTAAATCTTGTTAATAAAGTTATGCGTGATTTGATTGATTATGGAGTTGTACAAAGAGGATTTTTAGGTGTTCAAATTCAAGATATAAATCAAGAATTAAAAGAAAAACATAATCTACCATCTCTAAAAGGTGTATTTATTCAAAAAGTGAATGAAGATGGAAGTGCTGATAAAGCTGGTATCAAAGAAAATTCAGTTATTCTCAAAGTTGGGACAAAAGAAGTGAATTCCGTTGCTGCTTTACAAGAAGAAATAGGTAAAAGAAGACCTGGAGATGCTGTAAGTTTAACAATAAGATCTAAAAAAGGAACGGAAGAAGTGGTTGAAGTTACTTTAAGAAATTTAGAAGGAGAAACTAAATTGGTTAGTAAAAACGAAGTTTCTAAAACAAGTGCTCTTGGTGCTTCATTTGTAAATTTAACCGATAAAGAAAAAAGAGAATTAAATATTTCTTATGGAGTTAAAATAAAATCATTATCCACTGGGAAACTAAAAGGATTAGGTTTAGAAGAAGGGATGATAATTACAAAAATTAATAATGAACCGATTGAAAACGTCGAGCAATTAACTTCTAAATTAAACACTGGTAATAAAGGTGTATTGTTAGAGGTAATGACAAAAAGTGGTAAAAAAGATTATATCGGATTTGGTTTATAATCTGTAAAATAGCATTAATTATTTAATTTATTAAACGAGGGATTGTAACAAATTTACACTTCCCTCGTTTTTCTTTAATGTATGGTACAATTAACAATTCGATATTCAGTTATTCACTTTTAATTAATTTGACTAAAATAAATTTGGAATTGCGCGATATTTCATTGTACATTTGTATCCTATTATTTTTGGTTAATCCTGAATAAAGGTTTTTATTTAAAATGAGACAACTTAAAATTACCAAGTCGATTACTAATCGCGAAAGCCAATCTTTAGATAAATATCTACAAGACATTGGTAGAGAAGAACTAATCACCGCTGAAGAAGAGGTAGAATTAGCTCGAAAAATTAAACAAGGTGACCAAAGAGCCTTGGAAAAATTAACAAGAGCAAACTTGCGTTTCGTTGTTTCTGTTGCTAAACAATATCAAAATCAAGGATTAACATTACCAGATTTAATTAATGAAGGTAATTTAGGTTTGATTAAAGCCGCACAAAAATTTGACGAAACAAGAGGGTTTAAATTTATTTCTTATGCTGTTTGGTGGATTAGACAATCTATTCTTCAAGCTTTAGCAGAACAAGCTCGTATTGTACGTTTACCTTTGAATCAAGTTGGTTCTTTAAATAAAATCAATAAGGCGTATTCTAAGTTAGAACAAGAATTCGAAAGACAACCGTCTGCTGAAGAATTAGCTGAAGCTTTAGAAGTTCCTGAAGATAAAATCAAAGAAAGTTTAAATGTTTCTGGAAGACACGTATCTATGGATGCACCTTTATCTACTTCAGAAGATGGCGGAACTTTGATGGATGTAATGGCTAATTCAGACGCACCTAAAGCTGACCACGCTTTAATGGCTGAATCTTTACAAAAAGAAATAGAACGTTCATTAAGTACGTTAACAGATAAAGAACGTGAAATCATCAGATTGTTTTTTGGAATCGGTATGAATCATGGTTTAACCCTTGAGGAAATTGGAGCTAAATTCAATCTTACTAGAGAAAGAGTTCGACAAATCAAAGAAAAAGCAATTCGAAGATTACGTCACACTTCTCGAAATAAATTGTTAAAATCTTATTTAGGATAAAATCGACGGCTGTTGTATGAAAATACTCAGCCGTTTTTAATTATAATTTAAAATCAAAAATCAAACAAATGGAGTCTGCTGTTAGTTATGAGAAAGTTTTGAATGATCATGTTCAAAAGGAGCGTGCTGCGGTTGTGTTAGCAAGCAAAACAGGTGAATTATTGTACGACAAAGGTATCGAGTTAGTACTTTTTAGAAATCATTTATTAGACAGAACGGTTTCTGAATTGTTAAACTTACACGATTATGCTAAAAATGTTGTAGGTAAAGAAATTGATGTATTTACTTCTTCTGAATTAGCTACTGAAATTTACAATATGAACTTAGCTCCTGCTAAATTAGATATTGGTAAACTTTCTGCTGAGTGGATTTCTGAAAAAAACAATTTTGCTTCTAAAAGAGAATTTTTAGATAGCAAATTGGCTGGTTTTAACGTTGTTTCAAGTGACCCAATCGAACCAAGAGATGTTGTTTTGTACGGTTTTGGTCGTATTGGTCGTTTAGCTGCTCGTGAATTAATCACTCAAGCTGGTAAAGGTCAACAATTACGTTTACGTGCTATTGTTACTCGTGGTGCTACTGATAAAGATATTATCAAAAGAGCTGCTTTAATGAAAAACGATTCTGTTCACGGAGCGTTCAAAGGTACAGTTGAAGTAGATTTAGAAAAGAGAGCATTAATTATTAATGGACAAATCGTTCAAATGATTGACGCTCCAACACCTGAAGAAGTAGATTATACTTCATACGGAATTAATAATGCTTTATTAATTGATAACACAGGTGCTTTCACAAATAGAGAGGCATTATCAAGACATTTAAAAGCAAAAGGAGTTGATAAAGTATTATTAACAGCTCCAGGAAAAGAAATTCCAAATGTAGTTTATGGTATCAATCAAGTTGAGTTAGATTTAGAAAATGAAAACATTTTCTCTGCAGCTTCTTGTACAACTAACGCTATTTCTCCTGTATTAAAAGTAATCAACGATCATTTAGGAGTTGTAAAAGGACACATCGAAACTGTTCATGCTTATACTAATGACCAAAACTTATTAGATAACATGCATAAAAGTTCTCGTCGTGGTCGTTCAGCTGCTATTAATATGGTAATTACTTCGACTGGTGCTGGAAATGCAGTAACTAAAGTTATTCCAAGTTTAAAAGATAAATTAACAGCAAATGCTGTTCGTGTACCAACTCCAAATGGTTCATTAGCTATTTTAAATTTGAATGTAAAAAAACAAACATTGATGAAATCAATGCTATGTTAAAAGATGCAGCATTAAATGGTGATTTAGTTAACCAAATTTATTACTCATTCGATCCAGAGTTAGTATCAAGTGATATCATTGGAAATACATGTTGTTCGGTTTACGATTCAAATGCTACAATCGTTTCTCCTGATCAAGAAAACATCGTGTTATATGTTTGGTATGACAACGAATTTGGTTACACAAAACAAGTAATTCGTTTAGCTAAATACATTACTAAAGTTCAACGTAAGATTTATTATTAATCTTAATTGATATAATAAAAAAAGGGTTGCAATTGCAACCCTTTTTTTTGTCTTTACATTTGATTTGAAATTAAACTTGTGTTGCATATTACATTCTAATTACATCAATCGAATAGTATTATAAATCGTTTATTTTATATAGTTAAAGGCATAAAAAAACCTCGTTGTTTCCAACGAGGTTCATAAACTAAAGTTAGGAAATATTATTTTCCTTCCATTTTGTCTTTCAATGCAGATAAAGCATCTAAATCACCTAAAGTAGATTTCTCTGTACTTTGGTTGATTGCTTTTACAGCTTGAGCAGTAGTGTTACCACCTTTTTTCGCTGTTGCAGCAGGTTTATCTTCTCCTTCTTCAAAAGTACGAGTATGAGAAACTACGATTTTCTTAGATTCTTTGTTGAACTCGATTACTTTGAAATCAAGAGTTTCTTCGATTTTAGCGTTAGATCCGTCTGCTTTTTTCAAATGTTTAGCAGGACAAATTCCTTCTACACCGTAAGGTAAAGAAACTACACCAGATTTATCTTTTGTTTCGATAATTGTACCTTGGTGAACTGAACCTTCTCCGAAGATAGTTTCAAAAACATCCCATGGATTTTCTTCAAGTTGTTTGTGACCTAAAGAAATTCTTCTGTTTTCACGGTCGATTTCTAATACAACTACTTGCATTTCGTCACCAACTTTACAGAATTCAGATGGATGTTTGATTTTCTTTTGCCAAGATAAATCAGAAATATGGATTAATCCGTCAACACCTTCTTCTAATTCTACGAAAACTCCAAAGTTAGTGAAGTTACGAACTTTAGCTTGGTGTTTAGAACCAACTGAATATCTTCCTTCGATATCCATCCATGGATCTGGCATTAATTGCTTAATACCTAAAGACATTTTTCTTTCTTCTCTATCTAAAGTTAAAACAACTGCTTCAACTGTATCTCCAACATTCATGAAATCTTGAGCAGTACGTAAATGTTGAGACCAGCTCATTTCTGAAACGTGGATCAATCCTTCAACTCCAGCAGCGATTTCTACGAAAGCTCCGTAATCAGCTAAAACTACAACTTTACCAGAAACTTTATCACCAACACTTCCATTAGCATCTAAAGCATCCCATGGATGAGCTTGTAATTGTTTTAATCCAAGAGCGATACGTTTTTTATCGTCATCGAAATCAAGAATTACAACATTTAATTTTTGATCTAATTCAACGATTTCTTCAGGGTGGTTAACACGACCCCAAGATAAGTCAGTGATGTGGATTAATCCGTCAACACCTCCTAAATCAATGAATACTCCGTAAGAAGTGATATTCTTAACAGTTCCCTCCAATACTTGACCTTTCTCAAGACCAGAAATGATTTGTTTTTTCTGTTCTTCCAACTCAGCTTCGATAAGAGCTTTGTGAGAAACAACAACGTTACGGAACTCTTGGTTGATTTTAACAACTTTAAATTCCATATTTTTACCAACGTAAACATCGTAATCACGAATTGGCTTAACGTCGATTTGAGATCCAGGTAAGAATGCCTCAATTCCAAACACGTCAACGATAAGACCACCTTTAGTACGACATTTAACATAACCAGTAATAACTTCTCCTGAACGTAATACCTCATTCACGCGAATCCACGCTTTGTGCATACGAGCAGTTTTGTGAGAAATAATTAACTGTCCTGCTTTGTCTTCTTGACATTCAACGTAAACGTCTACTTTGTCTCCAACTTTTAAATCAGGATTGTAACGGAACTCACTAATTGGAACAACTCCTTCAGATTTGTACCCAACGTTGATTACCGCCTCACGTTTTGTTAATACTACAACAGTACCTTCAATTACTTCTTTTTCATTGATAGAACTTAATGTAGCTTCGTACTTGTCAGCATATTCTGAACGTTGTACTTGTGTGTAACCGTCATGCGCTAAAGCATCCCAGTCGAAATCAGCAATTCCTTGCCCTGTTAAATTGTTATTTGCCATTTGGCTTTAATAATTGTATTTCGTTAAAACCCAAATTAACGAAAGAGTTAATACTACTGCATATAGGGTTGGCAGTTTACAATAACAAATTTAAGACATTGAAATGATATATTTTAATTTTTGTTCGCTAATTTTGAACAAAATAATATTAATATGATTAATACTAATTCTAAAACAATCGCTGTAGATTTCGATGGTACTATTGTTGAAGATAAATATCCTTCAATCGGTAAGCCAATGACATTTGCATTTGATACTTTGAAAATGCTTCAAAAAGATGGTCATAGACTGATTTTATGGACATATAGAAGTGGAGAATCTCTTAATGAAGCGGTAGAGTTTTGTAAGAAAAATGGAATTGATTTTTATGCTGTAAATCAAAATTTTCCGGAAGAGGTATATTCTGAGAAGATTCCTAGAAAATTAAATGCAGATATGTTTATTGATGATCGAAATATAGGTGGATTTCCAGGGTGGGGTAAGATTTATCAAATGATTAAAGGTGGAGATATCCCTTTAGTTAAAAAGAAAAAATCGCTATTTGGTTTTAAAA
>JBILUY010000365.1:0-2601 GCA_044370735.1 Crocinitomicaceae bacterium
ATGAAACGAACGGTGGGAATAACGTTGGAAAAAGGGGGCGCAGGATGATTCGCATCGAGGGCATCAAGAAAGCCTATGGCCGAGTCCAGGCGCTTAACGAAGTAAGCATGGAGTGCCGACCTGGCCGGGTCACCGGCGTGCTTGGACCGAATGGTTGCGGCAAGACAACCTTGATCAAGACGATCTTGGGCCTCGCCGTCGCGGATTCCGGCACGATACAGATCGATGGCCGATCCATCGGCCGCCAGTGGGATTATCGCCGGCGCATCGGGTATATGCCGCAAAACGCCGATTTCCCGAGCAACCTATCGATCGTCGAACTGCTCGATATGCTAGTGGACATCCGCGGCACGGCAGCCAGGCGCCGCAAAGAGTTAGTGGACCTCTTTGAGCTCGCTCCTTATTTGAGGTGTCCGTTCGGCACGCTTTCGGGCGGCACCAAGCAGAAAGTCGCGGCGGTGGCGGCCTTTATGTTTGACCCTGACATTTTGGTCCTCGATGAGCCAACCGTGGGGCTCGATCCCGTAGCCGCGGTCCGACTCAAGGGGCTGGTCGACGGCGCCACGCGCTCAGGACACACCGTACTGCTTGTCAACCACGTCATCAGCGAGGTGGAGCGCATGGTGCAGGACATGGTCTTCATGCTCGACGGCCAAGTCTGCTTCGCTGGAACCTTGGATGAAGCACGGCAACAGGCGGGTGAACCCAAACTCGAGAATGCGGTCGTGCGGCTCATCACGCTGGGTCGCCGCCCCGCCTTGGAGGTCGCCAAATGAATACCGGTTTCAGCAAAGTCCTGAAGTATGAACTCCTCAACGTGAGTCGCAATCGCTGGATCTTCATCTATGGGATACTGCTGTTTCTCATCACCTTTGCCTTCATTCATATCGCGGGCGACTTCCTGAAGGCCGCACTGAGCCTATCGAGCATCCTGGTCGTACTCGTGCCCCTCACTTCAGTATTATTCACCACAATCTATTGGTACTACTCCGACCGCTTCACCGAACTGCTGCTGACACAACCGATTCCGCGCTTAAACGTCTACCTCGCGCGCATCGGGGCGATCACCGTTTCTCTCGGCACCGCCTTTGCCCTCGCACTGACGGTGCCTTTCTTGATCCTGGGCGGCCTGAGCGGCAGCGTCTTGCTCATGGCAGCAACCGGACTTTTTCTCACCGTGGTATTCACCACCCTCGGCATGCTCTTCGGAGTACTGCTCGGGGACCGCATGAAAGGCGTGGGCCTCGCACTCGGGCTTTGGTTCTATTTCGCTATCCTGCACGATGGTTTGATTCTGATTCTGCTCCTCGTATTCCGCGATTATCCGATGGACCTGCCGGCAGGGATCTTGGGCGCACTCAACCCGATTGGACTCGCGCGGGTGGTACTCCTGATGTCAACCAACGCCTCGATGCTGCTCGGCCACACCGGCGCGCTCGTACGGAGCCTGCTGACCAGCAGCATGGGCTATGTCCTGGCGACCCTATTGGCTTTGACTTGGATGACGATTCCGATTGCGCTCGGCATGCGGGCTTTTCGCCGCCGCGACTTCTGATATCGCCATTTTGTCCGTGATGCCGGTCTTTTTGCCCCACGCCGCGGATGGAACCTTCGGTATATCCCTAGATGAACGACCCAGCGCGCTGGCACGCTATGTGAAGTGAATGTCAGCAAATTCGGTAAATCAATCTGGCAACCAGAGGAGTCCATCCATGAATTCTCAGAACTATAGGTCCGGAAGTTTTCCCAATCTGCTCGCGCGGCTTGTTCTTGCACTGGCTTTTACCCTCGGTACCGACGCCTTTGCGGCGGGACTGCAGGTGGTGAGAATGGATGGTGCAAACGGCAAAGATATCGTGGAAGTGGCGGTCTGGTCCAAAGACCATTCCACGCTGGTCACCGCCGTGCAGGCGGCGGGCCTTGTCGAAACCATGAAAGGCCCGGGACCGTATACCCTCTTCGCGCCCACAAATGCGGCCTTCGAGAAACTCCCCAAAGGCACGGTCGAGTCACTTCTAAAACCTGAGAACCAGGGCAAACTCAAGAGCATCCTCGAACACCACGCAGCGGCGCCCAGTTACACGCTGAATGTGCTCGAAACCCTCACCGAAGTCGACGTGGTCGATGGACCGAAGCTCGCGATCAAATCAAAGGACGGCAAGATCTTTGTGAATGGCAACGAGATCAAGGCCGCCATTCGGGCCATGAATGGCATGATCTACGTGATCGACTCCGTTCTTCTTGCGAACTAAGCTGCACGATAACGCAAGGCGGCGACCACATTCGTTGCACGCAGGTCTCGGCCCCTATATGATATACTGCGTGCAACGGTGACATTCGCGAAAAAAAGGGGTTGCAACCCCACTCTTGCGGGCTTACTTGATATTCATTTCAACCATTCACCAAAGGAAAATCAAACATGAATATAAAACATCTCTTAGCCATTTTAATATGTGGAAGCTCTGTCGCCGGCATGACCGCAATGGCCGCCATCCCGACCTGCATGGAGCTCGATCTTCGTGCGGCCCCAGTAGGGCAGTCCTGCGTAACCCATGAAGGGTTCGAATTCGTGCTCGTTGCGCGCCAGGGACGCGAAGGACA
>JBILUY010000316.1:0-2599 GCA_044370735.1 Crocinitomicaceae bacterium
AAAACAGGCGAAGCCAAGCTGGTGAGCCAAACGGGCGCAGGCAGCAGTGCTTCGGGCGGTGGAGCCAGTATCTTTGGTTGGGCGTTGCCTGGCTGGCTTAGCTGGGTAATTGCAGGCTTAAGCTTGATTGGCCTGTTTGCCCTGCTCAAAGGCTTATTGTTAGGCCGCCGCTAGACTTAAGTTTTCACTCATGATGTTGGCCCCCTCTCACTTGTTGAGAGGGGGCTAACGGCTTTTTTGCTTAAAATGGTAGGGCTGTTGTATACTAGGCCTACTTTACTCCTTTAACAAAGGCTCCTTTGTATGCACGCCTCGGCACCTGCCCCGCTCCCCGCTACGTTTTTTCTCACCACGGCTATTGATTACGTCAATGCCCCGCCTCACCTTGGCCACGCCTACGAAAAAATGGCCTGCGATACCCTCGCCCGCTTTTACAAACTGGCAGGTGTCCCCACCTTTTTTCTTACAGGTACCGACGAACACGGCATTAAAATCCAAAAAAACGCCCACCAACAAGGCCTCTCGCCCGAAGCGTTTACCCACGCCATGGCCGAACAATTTAAAAGCTGCTGGCACACCTGCCACGTTGCCTATGATGAGTTTGTACGTACCACACAAGCACGGCACCATCACACCGTTAACCAATTGTGGCAACGCTTGGTGGCCAAGGGTACTATCGTCAAGGCCTCCTACAAAGCTCGCTACTGCCAAGGGTGCGAAGCCTTTAAAACCGACCGCGACCTAGACGAGAACGGCCAATGCCCCATCCACCTCACCACGCCCGACTGGGTTGAGGAGGAGAACTACTTTTTTAAGCTGAGCCAGTACAAAGAGGCCTTGCTAGCGCACTACCAAGCCAACCCCACGTTTGTATGGCCAGCCCACAGGCAAGCCGAAGTACTCAACATGCTTGAGGAGGTGGAGGACATCAGCGTCTCTCGCTCAAAGCAGGCGGTCTCGTGGGGTATCCCCGTACCTAATGACCCTGACCAAGTAATTTACGTGTGGATTGATGCCCTGAGCAATTACCTCACGGGGCTTGGCTATGCCTCGCCCGCTGCCGATGACCCCAAGGGGTTATACGCCACCTACTGGACGACCCGCACGGGTGACCCCAACGCTGTGCATGTCATTGGTAAGGATATTCTACGCTTCCACGCCATTTATTGGCCTGCTATGTTATTGGCTGCCGATTTACCCCTACCCAAGCAGATAGTCGCCCACGGGTTTATCAACCTGAACGACCGTAAAATGGGTAAATCCACGGGTAACACGCTCGCCCCGCTTGATGTGTTACAGCACTTTAACCTCCCCACCGCCGATGCGTTGCGCTACTACCTGCTGGCACAAACCCCCTTTGGCAACGACGGCAACTTTACCCTAGACGAGATGAAACTACGTATTAACGCTGACTTGGCCAACAACCTCGGCAACTTGCTTAACCGTACCCTTGCCATGGTCAAAAAGTACCACCAAGGCTGTGTCCCCGCCGTGCAAGCCCCGCCTGATGAGGCCTTGCAGGCGTTGCTGTCGCCCTCGCCAGAGGTATGGCAGGCCATGGCCGAAGCGTACCGTGGCTATGGCTTCCATACCGTGGCCGAGCTGGCCTTGGCTAGGGTAGACGAGGCCAACAAGCTGATTAACGAGCGTGAACCTTGGACACTCTATAAAAACGAGCAACTGGCCGAGCTGGCCACGCTGATGCGAGCCTTGCTTGAGGTGTTGGCGCAAACCGCCGTTGTGCTTAGCCCCATCATGCCTAACTTGACGTTGGCCTTGTGGCACCAGTTGGGGTTGAGCGACGAGGCTTGGGCAGCCGTCTCGTGGGAGACGTTAGGAGCCAGCCCTTGGCAAGGTGGCGAACCCACCAGCCCCACAGGCCCTCTCTTGCCTAGGTTAGATGACGATCTGGTGGGCGCACAGGGCAAGGGCAAAAACTAGAAAGCCACCCTTATATAAAAGGTGTGCTGGGGACAAAAAACACCTAAAAAGAAAGAAAAAGAAAAAATCGCCAAAACGAGGCGAAGCTGCCATACCAAAATGTTTAAAACAGAGCTGATACACGCATTTCATTATAAAATGACAATCATTCTCTTGTTTTAAGGTGTCTATTTTTTATATTTTTAGATGTTTAGGGTTTCCGTTAGTTGGCGATTTTTTCTTTTTCTTTTTTTAGGTGTTTTTAAACCCCACCTTACCTAAGCCTTTTTTATTTTTTAACGATGACGATGTAATCCTAACCCATGCCCTTCTCTCCCTACCTACTCCCTGCCCTAGAGGCCTTCAACCACTTGCCTACCCACACCCAAGGCTGGTGGCACGTACCTGCCCACGGTGGCCAACCCCTAGGGCAAGCATCGCCTTACCTTACCGCCCAACTCCTCGCCCACGACGTGACCGAACTCGACGGCCTCGGCGATCTCTCACAACCCCATGGGGTACTGGCGCAATCGCAACAACACCTTGCCGATGTGGTGGGGGCTAAAGCCGCTTTTTACAGTACCCAAGGCACCTCTACCCTACTACAAGCCGCCCTGCTCCACCTGTGCCACCCTAACGATGTGGTACTGGTCAGCCGCCAAGCCCACAAAAGCGTGGT
>JBILUY010000301.1:0-2598 GCA_044370735.1 Crocinitomicaceae bacterium
ATACTGGTAATTCATGGCTAGTTTCTCGACCAATCAGAGCGGTTGATTCTACAGATAATTGATGGTGAAAAGTTCTTGCAGAAATCACTTCAAACACGCCCCACTTTTTTTTGATTAAAGTCGATGTATCTCCCGAAATGTGAACAAGTGTTTTTGAATTTTCAGTGAGATTAGCCCCCAATTGGAGAGCGAAAACATTGTCAAAAATCAAATGCTCTTTCGTTAAATAAAAATGTTCAAGACGTTTATTTACAGAAGTAAAAGCCAATACACCTGTACAAATCAAGGCAACCAATAGCAAAAAACTAATGGCATATCCAAGTGCAGAGGCAGGTACTTTCTTCATGGAAAATGTTATTTCTTGGGTGAATTATCTTTTTTCCAGAACTTCCATGAAAACTTCTTCGGAGCCTGCTGTGAAGAATTCTCTTTTTTCTTTTTCGAAAACAAACGCTTCCAAAAATTACTTTCAGACTGTTTTCTTACATCAGATTTCTTCGATCTCTCCTCTTGTGCCTTTTGACTCTTGCCTTTTGCCTCGTTACTATCCTCCTCTTTTGCCTTTTGCCTTTTGCCTTTTGCCTCGTTACTATCTTCCTCTTTTGCCTTGTGCCTTTTGCCTTTTGCCTCGTTACTATCCTCCTCTTTTGCCTTGTGCCTTGTGCCTTTTGCCTCCTCTCCACTTTCTACTTTCAACTTTCTACTTTCTACTGGAAACCCATTTTTATACTTTATCGTCTGTTTTACATTTCCAATGGAATCAAGTAATTGTACTTTTTGGCGAATTCCCTCTTTATTGGTAACTATGATAGAATCACGAGTAGTTCGTTCATCTGATCTAAAACCATAATCGATGGTTTCCATCCATTTTCCTTTATCATCGTATCGCTTTTCATCTCCTCTTTTCACGCCATAATCCCACAATTCAGTGCGAATAATAATTCCATTTAAATTCCAATAAGTCCACACTCCATGCTTTACCCCTTTGTGAAACACACCTCTGGAAGACAGTTGGTTATTATCGTAAAACGATTCAAATAATCCATGTAGCAAAAGACCTGAAGACGCACCTTGCGTACAAACAACAGCCTGACTTTTAAACCAATAATAAAATTTCTTTTGATTATAAACAATCCCATTATCAGCAGTGTTTTCCATGACTTTGAACTGATACGTTTGATTATCCTGGCGTACAGACCGTTTTAAATATAAATCTTTGGATATATCTTGGGCAAAACTCATTTGAAAACACAAACAAACGAGCATTGCAACGAAATAGTTTATTCTCTTCACTTCTTTTCAAAAAATAAGTTTCGAAATTAAGGATTATTAGGCGTTTATGAAGTTGGTTTTTATTAACAAAAGTGGAAAAGTTTGAACGAACAGGAATTTTTATAAACCTTATATTTTAGTTCACTCTGCACAAAACCTTTTATTCTTACGTCTGTTTCGCTTAATTTTACCAAGCTCTATTGAAATCGATAATTCTTCTCGACAAAAACAAAGACCTTCAAATTACAAAACTTACTGCAAAAAAAGATGTCGTCTATTCCATATCTTCCATGTACATACGCACTCCTGAAATTGATTACTCCCAAACCATCAAACTAGCAAAAGAAAGACGTAAATTGGAAAATAATCGAATTACTTGTAAAGGAATTTGTTAAATCTACTTGTTCCAGCTTATTACTTCATATCAGAATCGTTAAACACTTGATTTTATTAAAAGCTTTTAACTTTCTTGAAACACAATCATTCGAAATAGAATACAATAAGATAGAAAAACAAATTTCTTAAAACAAAAAATGAATGTATTAAGATCAAACCATCTTTAATTACCTTATATTCAAAGACCTTCGGTATACCGAAGGTCTTTTGATGAAATTTTAGCGTGTTGTGCTGCGCGTGGAATGTGTACAGTTGCGTTTCTTTCGGGGGTGCAGTCTAAAGTAAAACTTTCCAAATATAAATTAGCCTCATCAAATAACAAATTAAAACTAATTAATGAAAATTCATTTTTATTAATTTTTGTTGTAATTACATATGTTTTTCCCAAATTTCCAGAATTATGAAAATCAATCTGACCCCATAATAATGATTTATATGGTTTCTTCTTAATATTATAATTTAGAGTACTTGCGTGCGAAAAAGAGATTGTGGGTAGTAATTTTTTTACTCCAAAAACAATAGTAGTATCTAAATTTGCTATTGACTTTCACCGATTGTAAAATTTATTTTTTTCAGTTCATTTAATGTATCAAAATATGAAATTTTGAATTTTATTTTTTCACTTGAATAAGTTAGGTTTTTATTACTAAAATACTTCTCAACATCTATTTTAATAATATCACAATCACAAATTTTCTTTTTATGAGAAAAATTGCATCCAATAACAAGATAAGTTATTCCCAAAAAAAACACTATTTTAAAATTCATGAATACTTGCTTCAATTTATTTTTTTTTATTACTTGACTTTTCAATATTCTGAGATCTTAAATTTGACAGCTGTTTAAAGATTGTCCATGCAGCTTTCTTCCATCGTGAAGAACCATTTGGATCTGTAAAATTTGTAGAACTGTCTGTTGGTGACGGACTAC
>JBILUY010000302.1:0-2594 GCA_044370735.1 Crocinitomicaceae bacterium
TCCATCTTTTGATGCTTTAATTGCTTCGGATAGTCAAGAATTTTTAATTGGTGATATTAAAATTAAAGCGATTCATACTCCAGGGCATACCATGGAAAGTACTTGTTATCTGTTAATAGATAGTGAAGGCAAAGAAACAGCATTGTTTAGTGGTGATACGTTGTTTTTAGGTGATGTAGGTAGACCAGATTTAGCGCAAAAAGCGGCAAATATGACCCAAGAAGAATTGGCTGGAAGTTTATACGATAGTTTATATACCAAAATTCTTCCTTTATCGGATGAAATTATCGTATATCCAGGTCACGGTGCAGGATCAGCTTGTGGTAAAAACATGATGAAAGAAACGGTTGATACATTGGGTAACCAAAAGAAAATCAATTATGCGTTGAACCAACCAAATAAAGAAGCGTTTGTTGCTGCTGTTACGGATGGGTTGTTACCTCCGCCAGCATATTTTGGAATGAACGTTGCAATGAACAAACAAGGGTATGAGCAGTTTGATATTGTATTAGAAAAAGGTCTGTCTGCGTTATCTTTAGAAGCATTTGAAAATATAATTCAAGACGAAAATGTGTTGATTTTAGACGCTCGAGGAGACAAAGATTTTCATCAAGGATTTGTTCCAGGTTCTATTAATATTGGACTTGGTGGAGATTTCGCACCGTGGGTAGGAGCGTTAATAAAAGATGTAAACCAATCCTTGGTGTTGATCACAGAGCCAGGAAAAGAAGAGGAAGCGATTATACGATTGAGCCGTGTTGGATTTGATAAAATTCAAGGATATTTAAAGGGTGGTTTTGAAACGTGGAAAAATGCTGGAAAAGCAGTCGAAACGATACACCGAATTGATGCAAACCAATTTGAGGTTTCATTAAATCCAGGTGAGAGTACAGTGATTGATGTGCGTAAAGAAACAGAATACGAAGCTGAACACGTAGAAGATGCATACTCTAAACCGTTGGCTTATATCTATGAATGGGTAGATACAATTGATAAAGAAGCTCATTTCTTTTTACATTGTGCAGGAGGGTACCGCAGTATGATTGCAGCGAGTATCTTAAAAGCAAAGGGGGTGAAAAACTTTACAGAGGTTGCAGGTGGATTTAATGCCATTGCTAAAACAAATGTTCCTAAAACGGATTTTGTTTGTCAAAGTAAAGTGTTGAAATAATATTGAATACATTGATTTTAAAATGGTCACTCATTAATATTGGGTGACCATTTTTGGTATTTCATAGACACTTTCGATACACATTTTCCATCCTGTTTCAGCGATTTCGAATAACATATGCCCAAAAACATAAAGTATTACCATTGCTGTTGTAATCTGTATTGCTTGTTTGAATATTGACCTTTTCATTTTTTCTTGTTTTAATTATAAACCAAAGGTCGAGGTATTTACAGTGGAAATTTTTGATATATGTCAAAAAAAGAAATTGAGTTAAGTTTGTGGGGATTGAGGGGGAGGAAGCTTTTTTAAAGATTATTTACATTTAGTTTTTTTAAATCTAAAGTATCATATACTTGAGGTTTAAAATCTGTTTTTTTAATGATTTTAGCTTTTGATTGATTTGAATTTAAAACAATTTCATAATGAAAGATTGATGCTCCTTCTTGATATTCTCTTAAAATGATTAAGTGTAAAGTGTTTTTAATTAGTTGGCTGTGAAATAATTTGTCGTACCAACCATCGTGAGCATCATAAGTCATATAATCGATTAAATCGTATTTTTTATGATTTATAATTGGAATGTATTCCATTTTGTTAAAAATAGTGTTGAAAATCAATAAAGGTCTATGATTGTTTTGACATCCAGAAATACCCTCTATTTCATAATTATAAACTCCTATATTAAAGTTTTTTGTAGGTAAAAGTTTGATTTGTGTTTTATCAAAATTTAGTACAGTATCACTTTTAAGTTGTTCGTCTTTTTGGATTTCATAAATATCTTTATCAAGTACCCAACCTTTAAAATTTTCTGAATTAATATGTACAAGATTTAAAAGTTCGCAATCATCTTTTGTATTATTTAGGTCAATTTTTGAAATTGAAATACTATCTATGTTAAAGATAGATGCAAAATCAAGTTTAATTGTTTTTAGTTTTTTTAAAGATTTATCATATACAATCAATTCATTTTTAAGAATTAAACAGGAGTTGATGTATTTTTTAAATTTCAAATCGAAAGCATTTTTATCAATTTCAATTTGTTTTTTTTGAATTGAATGATTTTTTGTTTTAGTATTTGTCTCTTTTTGATTGTTTTGACAACTAAAAAATAAAATCAAAATTAGAAAATATCCTATTCTATCTCTCCTCATATGTATTAAATGGTGATTCAACGAAATTTACATAAACATTTTTGTCTTTGAAAAATTGAACCAATTGATTTTTATATATTTCATCGTAGCAAAGTTTGATAAAATATTCATCGTTCTTTAGAATGATTTCAAATTTATAACCGCTCCTAGTGCCAGATTTTCGTTCATTTATAAAATGAGTAACTTTTAACTCTTTAATAATCGAATACCGAATTCTTCTTTTAGCTCTGAAAATTCGAAAAAATGATATGTAATCTTCTTTGAAATCAATG
>JBILUY010000303.1:0-2585 GCA_044370735.1 Crocinitomicaceae bacterium
CAGTTTATTGATAATGGCTTTACAAAACTCATCACGTTTATCTGTTACATATTTGCTTATATTCTCAAACAAGGTTATTTTCTCTCCACCTTCCGTAATTACAGAGAAAATAGAACTGTTTTCTTTGGCAATGTCTAATAAAGTTGAATCAAACAATTCTGCAAAGTTTGCTTCGTTTTGTCTTTCAAACAAAGAAGAAATAAATTGCGAAGGATTTAAAATCGCTGTACTTTCATTCAATTGTAACGTAAGCATTTCAAATTCATCTGCACTGTATTTTTTTAATTCGTCCGCCCAATTTGACGCATCAGCCAAACGAGTATCGATTTTTTGAACTTCATGTGCAAACTTGTCATTTAAAAATTTATATAAAAATACCTGTGTGATGATTTTAAATTCGTTTCCATCATTCCCTAAACCATAATTCGCACAAACGCTTTTTAAGTCGTCAATAAGTGCTTTCGTTTGAGTTTCAAATTGTACTGTTGTTGTCATAGTTAGGCTCTCCCGTAAAATTCATTCATATATTCTTTCACTACCATTGAATTTACTCGTTTTGTTGTTGGTAAATCTAATGGAATGTTTTGTTTCGTTTTAAATTGTTCTAATACAATACGCATAATCATTCGTTCCACATAACTCTCATTTTCGAGTACTTGTGCATTTTGTTGTATTTGATTATCAATTTCATGTTTTAATCCTTGCAACGCATCAAATAATTTACTTTCACTATCCGTTAATGGGTCTTTTTCCATTAATCGTTTGTGTAATCGAGCATATTTTTCATCATTGTCATATTTTGCTCTTAACAATTGATTTTTTCGTTCCAATTCTTTTGCTTGTTCATAAATCAGTTGTAAGGCTGAAATGTTTGCTTCCATTTCCTCTTTGCTTACCTCATTTAAATTTTTCTTCTTAAACAAACGTTCTAATTCTTCTCTCAACGAGATAAATTGAGGGTCTTTTTGGTCAAAATTACCACCCAACATTTCACGAGTTCTTTGAAGTGTACTTTTCAATTGGTCAGCAAGTACCATTTCTTCTTCTTTCACTTTGACAAATGCAAACATTACATCTTCCAATGCAATATTTAACAAATTTGAGGTGTCAACATTCGTCTCTAAAGCCTCTTTTGTATTAATTAATGCAAGGTGATTATTGGCTTCACGAGACAATATGTTTAACATTCTAAAATCTAAATTTTCAAGAGATTCATAATTACCAGAAAGACGAATTAAATTATATAAACTTTTTGCATTGTTTAAGGCTTTCACCAAATTTTGCATTTCTCGTTTGTCCTTGATTTGCGTAATTTGTTGTGAAAAAGTTTCTGCATTTACAGTATTGTAATGAAATAAAACATCTTTAATTTGTTGAATTTCCTCATTGATTTCTTCTTGAGATTTGAATAATTTAGAATAATGTTCCGTTTCATCACCCAATTCAGATTGTAATTCTCTAAAATAATCTTGATTTGTTTTATCAAACTCTTTTTGAATATCGGCAAAATCAACTACATATCCGTATCGGAAATCTTTGTATGTTCTATTTACACGAGTTAAGGTTTGAAGCAAATTATGTGCTTTGATAACTCTTCCAATGTATAATTTCTTCAAACGAGGAGCATCAAAACCAGTAAGAAGCATATTGTACACAAAAAGGAAATCAATTTTTCCATTCTTGAAATCTTCAACCTGTGCTTTACGATCGTCTTTCGTTCCTATATCGTGAAGTATTAAAGCCGCTGTTTTTACTTTACTTTCAAATCGTTTTGTATTACCATAACTTACCCCATCATCCGCAGCCATCAACATGGAAGGCATCGATTTTATTGGTGTAGTATATTTCTTCTCAAAAATTTCAAACAACTGTTTTGCTTGGTCAGAACTATCACAAACCACCATACCACCAATTGTATTGTCATTCATTGCAATCCGTGCTTTTTCAAAATCCTGAACGATGTAATCCAGCATCGGTTCAACAAATTTTGGATGAGCATATACAATTTTGCGGTCGCCGTCACCTTGTAAAATTTTTATACCATCTAAAGCCGATTTCATTTCCATTTTGTAATCGGTTTCAATTTCCTCACGAATTAATCGTAAAGTATAACCATCTGCTATCGATGAATTATAATAGTACTTATGAATGTAATCTCCGAATAAGAGTTTCGAATTGTATTCTTGTCCTAAAAGTGGAGTACCAGTCAATCCAATTTTGATTGCATTTATATCAGATTCTTCCAAATTTGCTAAAAAACTACCTTTTGGATTGTAACTTCTGTGGACTTCATCGAGGAAATAAATACGTTGCACATTCAGATTATAATCTTTGTTGCGAACAACATTCGGGTCATCAGCAAACTTTTGAATATTCACAACTGTAATTTCAGGTTTGCCTGAGTTATTATGAATTACACTCGTTGATTTTATGTCTTTTGCAAATTTTTCTCTTGAATTAATTTCATGGACAACTAATCCTCTACTTTTAAATTCATGAGCAGATTGAATTAATAAATCCAATCGATCAACGATAAAATAGAATTTTGGAATGACTTTTTTTGTTTGATAATAATCCGTTAGAAA
>JBILUY010000092.1:0-9906 GCA_044370735.1 Crocinitomicaceae bacterium
ATAATCAGTAACTAAATAATAATTTGAATCTTTAATTACTTTAACAATAAACCTAGATTCATTTGATGTATTAGGTACAATTATATCATTTGGTATTTTTTGAACCTTACTTGGAAGTTTATTAAGATTAAAAAGTTTTAAAAATTCATTTACGTCTGCTTTTTTATTTGTCTTAAATAATTTAACACTAATCAGATAACCATCTATATTATAATTTGAAACCTCAACAAATTCATTACCGAATACGTCTACAAGTTGCACCCTATATTTTACATTTCCTTTTAGGTTTTCAGTTTTACAATTTATACTTGGCAAAACATATGGATGATTAGAATAAGTAGCACTATAAATAAAAACAAATACAAAAACTAGAATAATCCTCATATTGTAGAATTTAAAAACAATAAAAAAACAAACAATATGAGAATAAAACAACACATTGTAATAAATATTTAAAAAATGCAGTGATATTTTGCGAAACCAAAAGGTTGCACTATATTTGCAACCGATTAGTTTCACAAAATATGCGTAGAGATATTTTTCAAGCCATTGCAGACCCAACACGAAGAGCGATAATAACGTTGATTGCTACTCAAGCGTTAACGCCGAATGCAATTGCGGAGAACTTTGATGGTACAAGACAAAGTATATCCAAACATTTAAAAATTCTTACAGAATGTCAATTAATTCATTCCGAACAAAAAGGAAGGGAAATCTATTATTCGTTGGAGGTAAAAAAAATGAAAGAAATCGACCAATGGTTAGAACAGTTCCGTAAAATTTGGGAAAACCGTTTTGATCAATTAGATCAAGTATTAGAACAACTTAAAAACAAATAACCTATGTTAAATTTACCTTTTGAATTTATCGTTGACAAAGAAAATAATACGATAAACGTAACTCGTGGTTTCAATGCAAACCTAGCTTTAGTATGGGAAGCATGGACGAATCCAGAAATCTTAGATCAATGGTGGGCACCGAAACCATATAAAACGGAAACTAAATCGATGAATTTTAGCGAAGGTGGAAGATGGTTATATTCTATGGTTGGTCCAACAGGAGATAGACATTGGTGTTTAAACGAATACCAAAAAATAAAATTGCACGAAATGTTTGCAGGATTAGATGCATTTTGTGACGAGAATGGTGTAATCAATGACGAATTCCCACGAACAAATTGGGAGAATACATTTTCAGAAAATAATGGAACAACCTCAGTAAATATTGTAGCAACCTATGCTTCACTAGAAGATTTAGAAAAAATCATTTCACTTGGTTTTAAAGAAGGATTTACTATGGCTTTGGAAAATTTAGATCAGTATCTAGAAGCACAATTCAAACTTCGTAATGAAAACAAAACTACCAATCAACCACGTGTAACAACGTATTTAAATTTTGATGGAAAAACAGAAGAAGCAATGCTTTTTTATCGTGATGCTTTTCAAACAGAATTTATTAACGGAATGCAACGTTTTGGAGATCTTCCAGAAAACCCTGAACATCCTATTGCAGACAATATTAAACGTATGATCTTACATGTAGAATTACCTATTCTTGGAGGTCATATTCTGATGGCAACAGATGCTCCAAAAGAAATGGGTTTCACGCTTACCCCAGGTAATAATATGCATATCAGTTTAGAACCTAGTTCAAGAGAAGAGGCAGATCGTTTATTTCAAGCATTATCAATCAATGGAAAAATTGAAATGCCGATGCAAGAAATGTTCTTCGGTTCTTATTATGGAGCATTTTCAGACCAATATGGTATTAATTGGATGATTAATTTTAAATTGTAGTAAATTGATTTATAGCCTTGAGAAATTCTTAGGGCTATATACTACATCCCAAACTTTTTCTTTAAACCTTCTTCTCTTTCGAGCATATCCGACAAGCTGGTTTTTGATAAAATTCGAATGGTTGCTTCACGAACTTCCAACATAACATCATGTAAACTACACGTTGCTTCGCTTTTACATTCTTCACACGCTTCGTAAAAATTCAAACTTACACAAGGTAACATGGCAATTGGTCCTCCGGAAATACGAATGACATTACTCAATACTATTTCTTGTGGATGCTTTGCTAAATAATAACCTCCTGACGCTCCCATTTTACTGTGAACCATCCCATTATTACGTAATTCAACCAAAATAGCTTCTAAAAACTTACGTGGAATTTTTTCATTTTCAGAAATTTGAGATATTCTTAAAGGTGAAGGATTTCCATAATTTTTAGCCAAAGCCACTAGAGCCTTGATTGCATATTTAGATTTTTTTGATAACATAGTCAGTCGGTTAGTACAAATCAAAGATACAAATTATCTACTATACAGATAGAATATACCTTTAATTTAGAATTAGTATAAAAAATAAACTTTAGCAATCAAAATTTGTTTAATGAAAGAATATGTATATTTTTGCCACATCAATCCTCGCTTATGTGAAGTTTGATTTATAAAGAACGAGGGAAGAGACCGGCTCTGAGAACCTCTGGCAACCAACTATAAGTTAGCTATGCTAATTGGAAAATCGGTGCCAACTCCGGATTTTATAACCTGTTGTTATAAAAGAATATAAATTAAAAATGAGTACATTAAAAACTTGGAGGATTGAACATCCTTTTACTTTAGAAAACGGAAAACAAATCCCTACTTTAGAAGTAGCTTTTCACACTTTTGGTAGCTATTCTGAAGATAAACCAGTTATTTGGGTTTGTCATGCGCTAACAGCAAATTCAGATGTTTCTGATTGGTGGAATGGTTTGTTTGGTCAAAATGATTTATTTAATCACTCAGATTATTTCATTGTTTGTGCTAACGTACTTGGTTCTTGTTATGGAACTACAGGACCAACATCAAGCTACTTACCAAAAGAACATGCTTATTTAAATTTTCCTGCTGTTACTCCACGTGATATGGCAAATGTACACGAATTATTACGAGAACATTTGCAAATCAAAAAAATTGATATTTTAATTGGCTCATCATTAGGTGGTCAACAAGCGCAGGAGTTTGCTTATACTTTAGGAGAGTCACTTTCAAAACTTGTATTGATTGCTACAAACGCTAAACATTCTCCTTATGGTATCGCTTTCAATGAATCTCAACGTTTATCATTGTTAGCAGACCAATCCTTTGAAAAACAAATACCAAATGGAGGAGCAAAAGGATTAAAAGCAGCAAGAAGTATTGCTATGTTGAGTTATCGTTCTTATGAGGGATATGGAGTAACTCAAAGTGAAACGGATAATAATTTAACAGATAATTTTAAAGCAAGTTCTTACCAAAATTACCAAGGACAGAAATTGGTAAATCGTTTTGATGCCTATGCTTACTGGTATTTATTAAAGGCAATGGATAGTCACAACATGGGTAGAAACAGAAAATCTATTGAAAGTGCTTTGGGGGAAATCAAAGCAAAAACGTTAGTTATTGGAATTACCTCAGATCTATTATTTCCTGTTTCAGAACAAGCGTTTTTAACAAAACATATACCTAATGCAAAATTAGAAATTATTGATTCCATCTTTGGTCACGATGGATTTTTAGTAGAGACCAAACAATTAGAAACGATTTTAAAAAACTTTATAAACGAATAAGATGAGAAATAAATTAAACATAGGACTTTTTGGATTTGGATGTGTAGGTAATGGACTTTACGAAGTATTAAACAAATCTAATTTATTGGATGCACGAATTTCAAAAATAGTAGTTAAAAGCCCAAACAAACCAAGAAGTATTGGTTCTGAAAATTTTAGTTACGATAAAAATGAAATTCTACATAATGATGAAATCAATGTAGTTGTGGAATTAATTGATGATGCAAAAGCAGCATTTGAAATCGTATCAGAAGCATTAAGCAGAAAAAAACATGTAGTTACGGCTAACAAAAAAATGTTAGCTGAAAACCTAGATACTCTTTTAGATTTAGCTAAAGAAAATAACGTTTCTTTGTTATACGAAGCTTCAGTAGGTGGTTCCATTCCAATCATTAGAAACTTGGAAGAATACTACAACAACGATTCTTTATCAGGTGTTTTAGGTATCGTAAACGGAACAACGAACTATATTCTTACGCAAACCAACTATGGAAAAGACTACGAAACAGCATTAAATGAAGCGACGGAATTAGGTTTTGCCGAATCAGATCCTACTCTTGATGTTGATGCGTATGATTCAAAATTCAAATTATTGATATTAATCAAACACGCTTTTGGTCTAACCTTAACTCCTGAACAAATTTTCAATTATGGTATCCGAAATATCAAAGCACAAGATGTAAAATACGCTTCAGAAAAAGGATATCGTTTGAAATTATTTTCAAGAGGTCAACGCGTTGGAGATAAATTAGTAGGTTTTGTTGCCCCACATTTCATTACAGAAGACAACGTGGCTTACAACGTAAACAACGAATTCAACTCTGTAACTGTAGAAGCATTATTCTCTGATAAACAATTATTCCAAGGAAAAGGAGCGGGTGCCTACCCTACTGCTAGTGCGGTATTATCTGATATTTCAGCATTACAGTTTGAATATGCTTACGAGTATAAAAAATCTACATCCACTGAAAAACCCGAATTCACAACAGATTCTGTTTTGAAAATTTATGCTGGAGCAGAAAAAGCAAGCGAACTAGAAGTATTTCAATGGATAGAAAAAGAGGAGATTTTCCAAGGAAAAGATTATGCTTATATCACAGGAACAATTAATTTGAATAACATCAAAGACATTGATTTTAATAAAAAATCAGAGGTGTTTTTTGCCGTTTTACCTGAATAATTAATATAAAATGAAAGAACCTTTAGCGTGGTATATCGCAGGACCTTTAATCGGCTTGGTTGTACCTATTTTGTTGATTTTAAAAGAAAAACAATTCGGTATTTCTTCGAATTATAGATTTATTCTTTCGAAATTCACTAAAAAACCAGCGTATTTTAATTACAATAATTCAACGGATGGCTGGCAATTTTCATTTGCCATTGGTCTTGTTATCGTTGGGATTTTTTACCAACTTTCAGGATATGATATCAATGGAATTGCCAAGTTAAATAAGATTGATACGTACATCGCTACGACAGAATTTTACAATCTTAAAAACTGGGCCATATTCTTTTTCGGAGGAATATTAATCGGTTTTGGAGCACGTTGGTCAAATGGATGTACTGCAGGACATTGTATTATGGGAATGTCACAACTTTCTAAAACATCATTCATCGCTACAATAGCATTTTTCATTGGAGGCTTAATCGCTACGTATTTCATCATTCCTTATTTATTCTAATTATGGAAAAGAAATTTAACCTAAAAAATATAGTAACGAGCATCGCTGTTGGTATTTATTTTGGTGTCATCCTTACCGAATCTCAAGCGGTATCTTGGTATCGAATTCAAGAAATGTTTTATTTTAAATCTTTCCATATGTTTGGTTTACTTGGTTCAGCCATTGCTACCGGTGCCATTAGTTTATGGATAATTAAACGATTTAATATCAAAAGTATCCATCACAATCCGATTGAAGTAAAAGACAAACCTTTGGAGTGGAAAGCAAACTTTGGAGGAGGAATACTTTTCGGTTTAGGTTGGGGATTAACCGGAGCTTGTTCTGCCCCACTTTTTATTTCAATTGGTTTAGATTGGAAAATTGGATTAATTTTACTTTTGGGTGCATTATTAGGCACTTATTTATTTGCTTTAGTAAAAGACAAAATACCTCATTAAAATGGCATTAACACTTAAAAGATTAAATGATAAAGTTGCTTTTGAAGTAACTAACACAACTGGACAAAGTATCCGTTTTGATGCCAACCCAGAGGCAGGTGGTGAAGGATTAGGAATTAGACCGATGGAAGGATTAGCTTCAAGTGTTGCTGCATGTGCAAGTATAGATATCTTATTGATATTAAAGAAAAAACGCATCGAATTAAGCAACTACGAAGTAGATATTCAGACTGAACGTAAAGATGCTACACCTGCTCCGTTTACTAAAATTCATTTAGTTTTTTCCATAGGTAAAGAAGATCCTATCGAACAAGTACAAAAAGCAGTAGCATTAGGGGTAGAAAAATACTGCTCCGTTTCCGCAAGTTTAGATCCAACCATTTCAATCACTCACGAAGTGGTTCAAAAATAATTTAATATGAGTAAAAATTTCAAAGAGCTACAAAACGAAACAGTAGCTATCAGAAAACACATTGACAGAACGTACCAAAAAGAACATTCAAATCCATTATACCTAACCTCAAGTTTTGTTTTTGATTCGGCAGAGGAAATGGCTGCTGTTTTTGCAGATGAACAAGAAGGAAATATCTATTCTCGTTACTCAAATCCGAATGTAGATGAATTAATAGAGAAAGTTGCTTTGTTAGAAGAAGCAGAAAGTGGTTGGGCTACCTCATCTGGAATGGCAGCAGTATTTACCACATTTGCAGCGTTGTTACAAGCAGGAGATCATATCGTTTCTAGTAGATCTGTATTTGGATCAACACACCGTTTGTTTACTGAAATTTTTCCTAAATGGGGAATTACAACTACCTATGTAGATGCACTTGATTATGAAGGGTATGCGAATGCAATTCAAGAAAATACCAAAATTTTATATCTTGAAACACCTTCTAATCCTGCGCTTGAAATTATTGATCTAGAAAAAGTTGCAACAATCTGTAAATCAAAAAGCATCCTTTTTGCAGTAGATAATTGTTTTGCAACCCCCATTCTTCAAAAACCAATTGCTTTAGGAGCAGATATTTCTATCCATTCAACTACTAAATATATGGATGGACAAGGAAGAACATTAGGTGGACTGATTTTAGGTTCAAACGAGATCATAGCTAAAATTGAAGCTTTTGCTAGACACACAGGCCCTGCATTAAGTCCGTTCAATGCTTGGATTATTTCTAAATCTATTGAAACATTAAGTTTGAGAGTACACCATATGAGTAATGGTGCTTTAGATATTGCAAAACGTTTAGAAAGTCATCCAGCAATTTCATTTGTAAAATACCCATTTTTAGAAAGTCATCCGAATGTGGAAGTTGCTAAAAAGCAAATGAAAGCTGGCGGAGGAATTGTCACATTTGAATTAAAAGGTGGATTAGATGCCGGAAGAAAATTTTTAAATAAACTTGAAATCTTTTCTCTTACACCAAATTTAGGAGATGCTAAAAGTATTGCAACTCACCCTGCCTCTACTACACACTCAAAATTAAAACCAGAAGAGCGTTTAGCTGTTGGTATTAGTGATGGTTTAGTTCGATTATCTATTGGACTTGAACATATTGATGATTTGTGGAATGATTTAGAGAATGCATTAAATTAAAATCAGGGAGCTTTAAAGCTCCTTTTTTTGTATCTTTAATTTACAAAAGCGTTTTTATGCGATTATTTTATATTTTCACTTTAGTTGTGTTAGTTAGTTCCTGTGCAACGATCTTAAATAGACCAACTAAAACAGTTACAATTCAATTAAACGAACCTAAAACAATTGTTGTCAACCGTATAGATACTCTCCCGAAAAATTTAGAGTTCAAATACAAAACTTTTAGAGGTCGAGATACTTTACATATTTCAATACTCGACACATTAAAAAACACATCGTTACACTATGAAGTATATCCAGAGTTTTCGAATACTGTTTTCAGTAATTTTTATCTAGGTTATGGTCTTTTTACTTTAATCGATGTAAAATATGATAAAGCTTATACCTACCCAAACTACATTTATCTTAATACATCAGACACTAGTTTTTTCAAAATAAAAAAATGTGTTGTCTATACAAATAGTTGGTTTCCAAAATTTGAAAAAATTAAACAACGATACCACTCCTATCAAAAAACATATCATAAAGATTTATTTTTAAAAGTTGGAACTAGTCTTTTTAATTGGCAATCATCAGTAGACTTATTAAATTATGAAGACATTTCATTTTCAGCCTTTGATTTAAATCTCGGGGTAGATTATTATTATCATCCATCCCGATTTGTATCAATTGATCTCTTTCAAAATTTCAGAGCATTTTATCAAAATGACACTTATACAAACAGTTTTCCATTAGTTTCAAAATCTTTTATCAAATCTATTACTCCTTATATATATTCAAGTCAATTAGCAAATTCCACCGCAACAATGTTTAACATTCAACACAAACACCAATTGAAAAATTGGATTTTTGGATACGGTATTTCATTTTCATATGTACAACATTTGCGTGCGATTGAATATAATTTCACGCCGAAAGATTATTCGAATTTAACTGATGTAAGTTATAAAGATATTCGTCTAAATGTCTCCCCAATTTTATCAACCCATTTCATTGCTGGTAGATTTTTAACACTTGGTGCTAGCTATATCCCTATAAATTACACTATCAACTCAAGTTCTGGTATTCAAAATGAACATTTCATTTCCCTTGACATGACGTATCGTTTCAAGCTAAATAAAGTACCTAAATTCATTTCTAGCGAAATTAAAGAGTAAAAGTATATGTCGCACCGCATTTACACCACATCCTTTGCAAGTGTTTATCCGCATTATGTTGCTAAAGCAGAGAAAAAAGGAAGAACAAAAGAAGAAGTACATCAAATCATCCATTGGTTGACAGGCTATACAGAAAATCAACTCCTTGAAATCCTAGATAATAAAACTACTTTCGAAGCATTCTTTCAAAATGCACCTCATCTTAATCCCAATGTTTCTCTTATCAAAGGTGTAATTTGTGGATATCGCGTGGAAGAAATTGAAGATCCCCTAATGCAAAAAATCCGCTATTTAGATAAATTGATAGATGAGTTAGCAAAAGGAAAAGCGATGGAGAAAATATTGAGAAAGTAACTCCTTTTTCTAAAGCGAAAGTGTCAACGAAATTTTGCGCATTATTTTAGGATCAAGATTACGAACTGAAATTCGGGTACCACAAGGAAGCACGTTAGTGATCACCGATGTGGTCGAAATTTCAGAAGTAAATCGAAGAGAGGAAAATACAGCGCTAGCGCTTTTTGTTCTTCGCACCCAGAGGCTCTCGATGGGTGGTCAATGCCAAAAAGTAAGATTGGATTAACCAACAATCTCATTCACATCCCTATTCTCAATATAAACAGAAGGATACTCTTTCGTAATTAATCGGATCATCGCTTTTCCTAATTTAGAGGAAGTCGTTACATTCTTACTTAACTTGAACAACGGGAAAAATGGTCTCAAAATCACATAAAAAAACTGATAAAGGAAAGTCCTTGATTTCACTCCTTTTTCAGGTAAAATCATTCCCGGTCTAAACATATAACTTTTCTTAAATCCTTTGGATAAAATATAGTTTTCTGTTTTTCCTTTTACTCTAGCCCACATTACTTTGCCATTCTCGGTTTCATCAGTTCCTGTACCTGAAACATACGTCACTACCATCGAAGGATTTAATACATACAAAGCATCCATCAAAATTTTCGTTATATCAAAAGTGACTTTCGAAAACGCTTCTTCAGATTGACCAACAGAGGAAATCCCCATACAGTGAAAACAAGCATCAATCGATAGACCTTGAAACGTTTCAGTAGTTATTTTCTCAAAATCAGAAACGAGTACCTCTTGAATTTTTGGATGTTTAATATCTATTGATTTACGACTTAATAGAAACACAGTGTTTATCGAATTATCCTCTAAACATTCTAATAAAACGGAACGTCCAACCATTCCTGTTGCACCAGTAATTAATACATTCATAGAAGCTTAAATTTTAAGACAAACCAGAAATCACCCCATTATCATCGATTGTCATACCTTCCGATGCAGGTACTAAAGGCAATCCAGGCATACGCAACATATTTCCTAAAATTGGAATAACAAATCCTGCACCAGCTGCAAACTCAAATTCCCTAACGGTAACTGTAAAACCAGTTGGTCTACCTACTAATTGTTCATTA
>JBILUY010000345.1:0-2579 GCA_044370735.1 Crocinitomicaceae bacterium
TTGGATGAACTTGTGCGTCTTTTCGTAAGCCTCTGAAAAGGTTGAGAAGTAGGTTATCCCGAGAAATTCGGTAAATCGTCGATACTACCCGTCTTGACGGAAGTTATTGGAGTTTGAACTGAGCAGGAGTGACGGCAGGTTTTCCGGCATGGATCTGTGCAGTGATGGCCTTTAGATAGTCTCTGGGATTCACCCGGTTCAACTTGCACGACTCCATCACCGAGAACAGGATTGCCGTCGTCTTGGCTCCCTGCTTGGAGTGGGTACCGTACCAGGTCTTACGGCCGATCACTGGATTGCGCAGCAACCGCTCCTGAGAGTTGTTATCGACGGGTACGTCGTCTTGGCCTGGCCGCGTGAAGAACGTCAGTTCGTCGTAGTTCTTCAAAAAATAACTCATCGCCTTCCCGATCGAACTCTTGGTCGAAAATTCTGGGAGCCAATACATGGCTTGGACCTTCATCTCCTCAAAGATGGGCTGCATCTTCTCGCGATGTTCTCGCAACTTGTCCGGCGGTTGTCCCTCTTCTCTGGCGTCAGCTTCCAATTTATAGATCTTTTGATACTGGCGGATAAAGTATTCGCGTTGCTCCGCGAAGGCTTCCGATTCAACGAACTTCCTTCTCGCGTGGGCATTGCAATAGCTGGTGTAAATCGCGGGCAGGCCGTTTTTCTGGCGATGTTCATTAGCGTCGCGTGCGGCCTTCTTGTATCCGGAATAAACGTCGCTGACCAATACCTCGCAACTCGATTGCTCTAAGACGTTCGATGCTACATCACCCGAGCGCGTGGAGTGCGCCTCAAAGTACGCGGCTTTCAGGCTGGAAAAGCCCCAGAAATACCAGTTCTGTTTTTTATCGCCCTCGAGCATTCGGTGCGGCGTCTCGTCAGCATGAAGAACTCGACTAAAAAGGGTTTCCGCCTTCAGTCTTTCATAAAGCGGGGTCAAAAACTCTGCCAGATAATGCGTCGTCTCGATGAGTGACTGCGGCGGCAGACCCGGGAAACCTTTCCTCTCGGCCATCTTCACCTGACGCTCGATCGGGATCAGGTCACAGAACTTCGATACCGCCACATCTTGGATGAACTCGTCCGAAAACGCCGACCCTGGCTTGATCGCGGGCAGTGCCGGGGCCGTCTGAAGATCTCCATGGCAGCGCTTGCAGCCGTACTTATGGCGCCGCTCTCGGACGACGAGGAACTGCTCAGGGATCTTCGTGATGAACTCGCGGTCTTCGGTTAAACCGGAGTCCGCAAGCGTCTCCCCGCAGCACGAGCAGGCAGGTGGACTCTCCAAGGTGATGTGCCGCTCAATCAGCTCCGCGTCGGGATACCGTTCGCTCGGAAGCCTCACGCGCCGGCGTGGTGATTTCTTCTCCGTTCGCTCCGACGACGGTTCGAGGTCCTCTCCCGTGGACGTCTCGGGTGCCGCTACCTTTTCCGAACTCTTCCCGAAAAGCGCGTTTTTCACCGCAATAAGCTGGTCGCCCAGGAGAACAGTTTTATCCTCGAGTTCGTCGGCTCTACGTTTCAGCCGGGCGTTCATCCGCAGGAGTTGGCGGTTCAAGTCATCCATCCCGTGGATGTACTGGATGAGCTGTTCTTTAGAGAGTGTCTGAAACTTTTCGATCGGTACAGACTCGAAGAGATAGGGTGTTTCTTCGATCGAAACCGCGATTTTCTTCTCGCTCATCAAGAACGATATTCAGTCAAATGGAAGCCGTTTTCAAGCGGTTTTCAGGCAATCTGGATTTTCCATGGCCGCGCTCGAGAAGAATTTCCTTCGGACTGTCGATGAAGCGTTTCTCGAGATTCGCACCCTCAAAGAAAAGCCCGAACTCCGCCTCAGTCAGCACGGCCTCTCCGGGAAATAGCGGATTGATGCGAGAAAACCGGCCCCGCTCAAGGCGTTTAGATAAGATCACAAACCCCGTCCCGTCGTAGTAGAGCGTCTTGCACGAGGTACGATCCCGGTTCACAAACAGAAACAAATGCCCGGACCGGGGATCTTGCCTCACGACATCCCGGGCCCGGGCAAACAGAGAATCATAGGATGCCCGCATGTCGGTGGCTTCCTTGCAGACAAAGATCTTGGTCCTACGATTCAGGGCGATCACGGCGTCACGCAGCCTTCTTTAGAAAATCGACTAGGTCGTCGACCCCAGGGAACCGGATTACACGGCCCTCCTGCCATGAAAGTTCGATCCCGCTGCAGGGAGTGCCTACGCCTCCCGCTCCCGTCGTTGCGGCGATCTCCTGGAATTCACTCTCCGTGACGACACCATTCTTAATCAGCTTCTTTCCACTCTTGATGATCACGTTCATCTGGGGCGGCTTGATGCCGACTTCTCGGCAGAAATCTGCGGTCGTCCCAGGCCAGTTCTCCCACGCCCGGTGAACCGCCACGATCACCTCGTCGCTGATATCCTGCAGTCGCCCTGATTTCCCAGCCTTAAACGTATTGAGCCGTTTCTTCAGAATCGCATTGTCCATATCGTTTCCTCCTGATGCCTTTACGACATCAGAAGCGCCCGGCTCAATACGGGGAGTATCGACGACCTACAAAATTCGAGTTCCAA
>JBILUY010000304.1:0-2578 GCA_044370735.1 Crocinitomicaceae bacterium
TCCTTAAAATTATTAAAATCATTTTCTGTAATTGGGATAAGTTCATCTAGAGCTTTTTGGACAAAAAAATCATCAAATAAATCTCTTTTTGATTTTACATATGAATCTGCAACATAATCAGTGATTGTTTTTAAATTATATACATATCCTACAATAAATAATTCTTTAATTTTTCTTTTGGCATAATCTATTTCTGTCCTTGCTAAATTTGAAGTAAAAGTTGATAAATCTAATTCAGATTTGGATAATTTTTTATAAATATTTCTCTCAGGGTCATAATATTTTGAATTTAATATCATATCTTGACATTTATATGCACATTCAGTAAAATCACATTTTGATGGGCAAATATTTGGTTCTTGATTATTTTTACTTGATTTGTTATTTTTACTTGATTTGTCATTTTTTTCTCCAATAGTTATATCTAATAATTTATCATTTGGTTTAATACAATTATTATAATGTTTTATCTCTTCTGTAAACATATTACCTTGTTGATTTAAAGCACAATCAATAGCAACTTCTTTTAATCCTCTTTCTATCTTTTTAACAAGAACATATTTTTGTTCAGCTTTAAAATACAAATCTTCTTCTGTGCTTAATTCATTTGCTTTTTCAAGAGAAACAGCATACTTATAGACTTTTACTTTTGGATATGGGTTTGTTTCTGACATTAAATTATAATGAGAACACCATCTGATTGCTCTTCCTATAACTTGGTCTAGTCTACCAAAATTAAAATACACATCTAATATTTGTACTGTTGATACATTATGTAAACTAATACCTTCATTCATAACTTTTGAACCTAAAACTAATTTAATATTTATACCACTTTTGTTTGAAAGATTTGAAAAAACAGTAGAAACTATTCTTTTACTTTCCTCTGGGACATTCTCTGCTCCCTCTTCACTACTTTGACCAGTAACAACTATATATGTGGCTGGTTCGAATTTATGTGTTGAGTCTTTATTATGTTCTCCATATTGTTTTCCACAATAATAACATTTTGTATTATCTACAATTTGATAATTATTTTTATTTTCATCATATTGTAAAAATCCATTAACATTTAATATTTCTTGAAAAATTTCAATACCTGTTTTAACCAAGTTAGAATAAATAAATCCAGTTCTTGATTCAGTATTTGAATTAGGTCCACCAGTAAATAAATTATTTTCCATATCCACATAAGCTTGATAAAATTTTGTTGAAAAATGTTTTAAATAATCTTTTTTTAATATAGCCCCTGTTATATTTTTTGTTACCTCATTAATATTAATTAATTCTTCATCATATTTTTTTATATCTAAAATATCTTTGGCAATTAGGGAATTAATTTTATCATAATGATTTTTCAATTGATTTTTTAACTGAGCTAATCCATCTCTCCCATATAACCCAATCAATTTTGTCTTAGTTTGGTTAAGACCTGGAAAAACAAAGTTTGCTACTGCTTCTGATTTTCTATCTAATGCATCTGCCTCTTCAATAGCTAATTTTTTAGCTTCCTCATATGCTTCTAGTTGAAATTTACCCATATAACATTGAGATATTTTAGTAAATATTAATCCTTTTGGTTTTATACCCATATCAACTTTTTCTGCAAATGTCATTGGATCTGCACCTCTTAAATGACTAATATATCCAGATGCCATTTTTTTTAAATATTCTAAACCGCCAGATTTTAATTCCATAGTATGATTTTTAGCACTAGTAAATATGAGATCGCGTTCAATCTGAGAATTTACTGGTCTTAAAAAATTTAGTAAATCTACAATATCATCACCAAGATTTTTCATGGGGGTTGCAGTCATCAATAATACTTTAAGATTTGTTGAATTACGTATTATCTTCATTAAGGATTCCCCATAAACATTATTTTTACCAGTTAAATTATGTGCTTCATCAACAATAATTAACGTGTTATTTAAATTATGGAGTATATCCATACCTATATCTCTTTCAAATTCACCTTCATCTGTTTTTTTATATACAGATTTTATTTTTCCTTCAACCATTTTTTTCTCAACAATTTTCTCACCTAATACCTTTCTGTAAAAACTTTTATAACTTAATATTCTGTAATATTGTTGAGCATTTTGTATAGCTTGTTTTTTAATTTTATCTTTTTCCTCATCATTCAAAAATAAAAGGTTTTCTTGTGTTCTTAAATAGGTATCTCCAGTACACTGAATAAATGAACTTCTCCAATTTTCTTTTAATAAAGGCCCAGGTACCAGAATATATATCTGTGTACCATACCTTTGAACTTGTTGTTTAAATTTTTCTGCAACGGCCATACCTACACATGTTTTACCAGTACCAGTTCCATGAAATACTAATAATCCTTTGTATGGGGTATCTGGATTTATAAAGTTTGATAACATTGATTGATGTTCTAGTAACTCTCCACTCAGAACACATTGTTTTTTTCTATATTCAGCTATTTCCTTATAATTAGAAAGATCTGGACGTTCTGGCAATTTATTATAGTAGAACTCTCTTTTCGCATAGATTTTTGATTGAATATTTGGATCAGATGTTTTTGGGTATCCTATATTTGTATCATCTATAT
>JBILUY010000315.1:0-2567 GCA_044370735.1 Crocinitomicaceae bacterium
CACCTGCAAAATAGAATGATGCATTTTGGCCCTGATCGATCTGCTCAAGATTGTCGAAATTTCAGGGTCATTCTTGGGTTGCGGCAGCTAGCGTGGAAGGGCGGGCAGCCCCTGCGCCGCGTGAAGTCGTTGAATTTGAAGACGTGCGCGGTGAGTTGAGCGCAAGGGAGTCGGCGTTGGCGTGATCCCTGCTGAGGATAAGGAGTGAAGGGGCAGGAAGCTCCGGCCATTCTCACTCAGGGAGGGAACACGGATGTTCCGCAATGGACTCAGCTATGGTTTTGCACAAGCGTTTCATCGGTCGTGTTTGATTGTGCCACTGTCCGCCGAATCCCAACGCCATCGCCTGCTCCGCAGTGCCGAGTTGATGCTTCAGCACTTTTCCCGTGCCCTGCGCACCCAGGACATTAAAGAGCGATCGCGTTGCCTTTTTGTGTCGTTGCAGTGCGCACGCGACTGCGCAGAAATCCTCGATGAGGCGGGCGTTGCCAAAGATGGGCCGTCGATTCGCTCCGAATACTATGTGCTCCATGCCCGGCTCGAGAAACTCTGCCTGGATGCGGCGACCCAAGGTGAGGGTGGGCAACTCAGAATGCTGGGTTGAGGACCATCATCGATATTCCCCGCATACCGCGTTCTCGGTCGGCTTCCTCCCGCAGCGTACTTTTATGTACGCTTTGGTCGCTCGCCTCCCTGCGGCCTTGCCTGCAGGGAATCTTGACGATGTATGGAGGATAGAATCGATATTCCCCGCATACCACGTTCTCGGTCGGCTTCCGTCAGGACCGGGTTCGTTCGACCGCGATCACGCCCTTCTTGGCTTCCAGGGCTTGGGTCACTTTCTGCAGTTGGCTCAAGTCGCTCACCTCAAGATCAAAGATGGCGATGGCTTTTTGGTCTTTGGTGGTCCGAATGTTCGCAGAGGTGATATTTACACCGATGGCGCTGATGGTCTGGGACATCAGTGCCAGGAGCCCGGGCGAGTCGAGGGAAAGGATGCGAATGCGCACGTTGCGGCGGATGTGAGTGCCACTTGCGGCGGCCTTCTTGATGTTCCAGGCCACCTCCACGCGGCGTTCCTTGTCCATGTCGAGGGCTTTGGAGCAGGTGGCGTGGTGGACGGTGACGCCACGTCCGCGCGTGATGAAGCCCACGATCGAGTCACCCGGGAGGGGGTTGCAGCATCGGCCAAAGCGAATCAAAACGTCATCGAGATTGGCCACCGTGATGGCATTTTTTCCTTCGGTGCGTTTCTTGGCGGCTTGAATGACTCGCTTGAGAAATGAGGCATCCTCCGCCTGCTTCTTCTCTTCGACTTCCTTCTGCCTCTCGATCGCTTCCTTGGGGACGAACTTTTCCAGGAAAAGTTCAGGTGTGATCCGTCCGTAACCGATATGAATATAGAATTCGTCCAGTGATTTCACGCCGAAGAATTCAAAAGCGCGTTCGATATCCCCTGATTTTTCGAGTTTCGAAAGGGATACGCCAAAATGGCGGAGCTGCTTTTCGAAAATCTCGCCCCCCAGTTCCTTGGCTCGGTCGCGTTCCTGCTGTTTGATATAGGCACGGATCTTGGCCTTGGCGCGTGAACTCTTGACGATCTTGAGCCAGTCCTTGGATGGGGTCTGTGAGGAGGAAGTGACGATCTCGACGATGTCGCCTGACTTCAGCCGGTGTCGGAGCGGCACGATCTTGCCGTTGACCTTGGCCCCGACACAGCGGTTGCCGACGTCGGTATGAACCGCGTAGGCGAAATCCAGGGGGGTGGCCCCGTGTGAGAGCTGTTTGACGGATCCTTTGGGTGTGAATACGAACACGTCCTCGGCAAAGAGGTCGATTTTGACGGTCTCGAGAAATTCCGTGGGGTCCTTCAGGTCCTTGTGCCACTCCACCAGGCGATTCACCCATTCCACATTCTCGCGTGAACGGAGATCGAATCGGCCCTCTTTGTATTTCCAATGGGCCGCGATGCCGCGTTCGGCAATCTGGCTCATGTCCTGGGTCCGAATCTGAATTTCAATCCGCTCGCCATAGGGCCCGATGACCGTCGTGTGAAGCGACTGATATCCATTGGGCTTGGGGATGGCGATATAGTCCTTGAAGCGCCCGGGCACCGGCTTGTAGCCGGCATGGATCACGCCCAGGGCCTTGTAACATTCGGTGATGTTATCGACGACGATGCGGAAGGCGATCAGGTCGTAGACCTGGTCGAGTTCCGCTCGACGGCGTTCCATTTTCTTCCAGATGGAGTAGAAGTGCTTGGCGCGTCCCGCGATGGTCGCATGAATGTCGTACTCAGCGAGCTTTTCCTGCAGAGTTTCGCAAAAGTCTTCGATGAACTTTTCGCGCTCGTTCTTCTTCATCGAGATTTCTTTGGCGAGCTTGTAGTAAACGTCCGGGTGCAGGTAGCGGAGCGAGAGGTCCTCAAGTTCCTGTTTGATCCAGCCGATCCCCAGGCGGTTGGCGATGGGAGCGTAGATATCGAGGGTTTCCTGCGCGATGGCCTGTTGTTTGTGCTCGGCCAGATGCTCGAGCGTGCGCATGTTGTTCAGGCGGTCGCAGAGTTT
>JBILUY010000306.1:0-2549 GCA_044370735.1 Crocinitomicaceae bacterium
AAAACGTTTGAGATTCAAGAGTTAACGTGTTGGTATTTAATTGTTTATTCAAAAATTTGATGATTTTATGATAATAAATTTAGTGAAAAGTGGTTGGTTTTAGTTGGTATTTAATTAATTATTTAGACAAAATTGTTGCGGTTCTTTCGGGGGGTGCATTTTAAGACTAAGTGCAACAAAAAAAGCACCGTAAATCGATGTTTTTAATTATTTTGTAAAGTATTTTGTTCACTTTGTCTGTAGGTCTATATTCAACGTTACCATTCTTTAGACTGCCATTTTAAATTACACATATCTTCTTTTCTATAATTGAAAGGAAAGGAGGATATTGAAAATAAGTTATATGTGCGATTAGATACAGATGTTCTGTATTCGGTTATTTTTTCACGTTTGTTTAATGTCTGAAAATAAGTAAAGGTCTTTTTGTGTATTGTGTCCATGTATGCAATCCATCCATTTACAAAACATGGATTAATGACTACATTTTTTGATATCCAATCTTTCATTTTAACTGAAGAAAAATTACTTTCGGAGTGTAATTTAAATGACTGAATGTGAGTCAATTCATAATAATTAGAATCGCATGGATTATAGAAATAAGAAACTAAAATCGTATCGTTTGACGATGATTTCAACTCAAGAACATATACATCTTGTGAGTATGAGGTAAATCCAAAAATGTAAACAAATAATATAATATTAATTAGTCGTCTTAATTCTATTATTTTCATCTTCTAAAACTTCGTTAATGTAATTAATTTCCTCTTCTGTTGCTTGAGATTTAAACTTTATCCAAGCATCTGTCTCATGAACTACCTTATTTTGATCCCTATAAGTGGTTAACCCTCCCCAAGCCATTGCTGCGTAATATCTATCTTCTCTAAGAGGAGTGTTTTGTTCTCTATCAAATTGTTTCATCCCTTCGGCTATATCATCTCTAAAATTGTCAGCGATAAATTCGTGCTCTGCAAGAGCCGGATTTGTTTTATTTTTATACTTATCGAAATAAATTTTAAATTTTGAATATCGATCATCGCTAAGAGTTACTCCCAATTCATATAAATTAATATTTGCGTGTATAAGTTCGTGAAACAAGGTTGAAACCAGCAAGTCTGAAGAAAAATCCTTAGTACCGACTATTTCGTCAGTACCATTCATTTTGATATCAAAATTAAAAAAGTAAGTAACACTAAACGTTCTAGTGTAATTATTCCCTTTACCTGCTTCATAAAGGTCAGTAACAGCAATCTTAGAACTTGTACTTGGATTGTACCCTAAATAGAGGTCGTATTCTCCTGAAGAATATGCAGAGATTAATTGCTTATAAACTTCAGTTTTTGAAGCAATTGATAGCATTGAAGTCAATTTTCCAACAGATTTAAACGAATTTGTAGGTATCACTTCTCTACCATCTCCATCAATATTAATTATTGGGTTATTAGCACAAAAAACGTAAGGGGAAACATCTGGATATTTTTCATTTAAGGGGTCAACAGCCGTCCATCTTCCCAACCTCGCATCATACTGTCTGAATTCTGTCGTATAACTATTCCCAACTCCTTGAATTTCATCGTCTTTCATCATTCCGTTATAGGCGAAAAACGCTTGAGATTTAGATGTTAACATGTTGATATTTAAGCTTTTACTCAAGAATTTATTGATTTTATGATAGTAAATTTAGTGAAAAGTGGTTGGTTTTATGGGTTATTTTGTATTTGATAATTTGGGAAGAGATGTCAATGTTGGGTTGTATATATATATTTCTTCCTTTTCAACTCTTTTCTTTTCATTTGGTCTTTGTAAATTTTCGGTTTTATAGAAAGTTAAAGTATCTCCGGTTTTACTAATTTTAGCATATTTGAAAATATTATATACATCATGATCTCTAAAAAGTAAGTATTCAATTATGATTTCATTATCTTTCACTGTCCAGTGTTCTGTCCCATATTCTGATTTAGAGAAAATTTTATTGGTTAAAGAGTCATTAATCCAAAAACTTTGAAAAACCATTCCGCTATCGGTAAATTTACGAACCATATACCTCATTTTACATTCTTCATAGCTATAACAATTTTCTTTTCTGACGTAAGAACCTGACAATTTTACTCTATCATCTAACTTTAAAGAATTCTTTTGTAATCTATATATAGTTTGGATTGTTGAGTCATACTCTGCTCTAGTAATTTTTCCATTATTTAATCTAAGTGTAGTTTTATAATATTTCAGATATCTTGTACTACAAGAAACAACAATCAAAGTTATTGTTAAAAAAATTATTTTAATTAAATTTCTATTCACAATTTATTTTATCTTTTAATTCCAAATCTTAATACTGAATCTGTTAGAGTGGGTACAAATAAGTGATGAAAATGAATACTTTTATCTTCTGTACCATCTGAATTTTTGGGATGTATTGAATTATGCATCCTATTAGAAGGCCACATTGAGTCTCTACCAGATCTACCCATTCCAAAAGTAAATTCTGTCCCTCCAAACATACTCCCTGGGATTGTTAGATTCCATGTTTCTAAAGCGTTATTTAAAGACAT
>JBILUY010000305.1:0-2549 GCA_044370735.1 Crocinitomicaceae bacterium
TGAGCTCCGACCATATAGTCGACATCAAGTCCTAGTTTAGAAACAACATGTAAAATCATTGATGTGATGGTCGTTTTTCCGTGACTTCCACCAATGACAATTCTTTTTTTATTGATGCTTTGTTGGTATAAATATTCTGGATATGAAAAAATCGGTAGTCCTAAATCTTTAGCTTTAATTAATTCAGGGTTATCATTTCGAGCATGCATCCCTAAAATCACTGCTTCTAAATCAGAGGTAATATTATTTTCATTCCAACCAATAGTTTCAGGATATATACCTTGCTTTTTTAAACGAGAAGCCGATGGTTCGAATATTTCATCATCAGAACCTGTAACAATATATCCTTTTCTACTTAGTGCAATTGCTAAATTATGCATAGCACTCCCTCCTATTGCTATGAAATGTACCCTCTTTGTCATAAGTTTAGTTTCTTTTAAGTTTAGCATCTTGTGTCTCAAGTTGCCACACATATTCAGTGGTAGATTGACCGTTTTTAGAATAAGTTATTGTATTTAAAGTTTGAGTTCGTGTATAAATGCTTCCATGACCATTTACAACAACTATTCTTCTTGTAATTACTGCATAAGGCAATCCTTGATCGTCTAATTTATTGAAAGATTCCTCTGTTACTCCTTCTGGATAGGTTGCACCAATTGAATTGGATGCTTTTTCATCAAATTTAACATTTTTACTATCCATATTTTCTAAGAAATCACGAACATCCTGTTTTTTGTCATTCTGTTTTTGATCTTCAATTGATGAGTTTCCACTCAATACATTAGATTTACCAGAAATAGTTAAAGCATTTTCGCCATTCTTAACATTTGTTTCAGCTCCAGAAGTTAAAACTTTTGATTCACTTGTTTTGATTTGATCCATTGAAGCATAACCTTGTTCAGTTTCTTTTTGAGAAGAAGACAGTTCAAAATCTGATGTTTGTTTCTCAACATTTTTAAGCACTTCTATCGACTTATCTTGATTTTCTTTACTTTCTTTTTCAATGTTAGAGTTATCTTCTTTTAATTTTTTAATTCCTTCTTGTGTTCTATTAGCAGCCTCATCACGAACAAGAATATTATTTTCATGGTCATTTGCAAAAACCTTTTCAATTGCCAAAATTTGATTTGATTGGTTATATTTTTTGTCAACATTCAAAGTTGAAAGACTATCAATCGATTTTCCATCTATTTTAGAAAATCGATCAGCTGTATTATAAGCATTCTGTGTTGGTAATTGAGCTAAAGAATCACCTTTGATCACATTTTTAGATAAATTAGGGTTTAATCCCTCTTTGTTATTCGCGTAATTTTTAATTTCTTCTGTTTCTTTTTCGTTGATTTTTTTATCAATTTCACTAACTTCTTCTTTTAATAAATAGATATCTTTTTGATTATTCTCAGATGTTTTTGTGGTATTCTCCTCAATATTAATATTAGTATTCAAAACCAATTCATTAATTTGTTGTTTGGTTATTTCGTTATCGGCGTATTTTTTTTCATCTTTTTGATTTGTAAGATTTATTTCCATAATCTTATACGCCATATCATCCTTCATTTTTTGCTCAGCAATGGCAACACTGTCTGAAAACCTCTTTGTTTTAATCGCAATAAAAACGTCCATTTCAGCTCCCGCTGTTTTTTTTATGCTAGCTAAGCTATCTAAATTATAATTTGTTACAACCATTGAAGTCGTTGCATTATTGCCTTTATCTGTTTGTAGTATTTTGAAATTTTCATTCAAATCAGACAATCTGCTTTCTTTTTTTTGTATTTCTCTATTTAAAGAGTCTTGTTCTGCTTTTGTATTTATTGTATTAAGCTCTATTTTGTCACCAACTCCTTTGATATTTGATGACGTACTAGACATTTCTTTGTTTCTATTGTTGTTCAATTCATTTTCATCAACAGTAAACTTCAAGTTGTTACTATCCAAAGCTTTACTTCTAATATTTTGTCTTTTTAGTTCAGCTTCTTTTAATATTTTTTCCGCATCAACGACTGACACTCCAGAATTAATACCTAAATCTGGTAATGGATCAGATTTTTTAACAGGTTTAGGATTCAATAGGGCGTCAATTTCATCAATTTTTCTTTTTGGATAAGGATCATTTGGTTTTAAACCTAACGCTCTTTGATAGAGTGTTTTTGCATTTTGATAATCTGAAGCGTTAAATTTTTCATCAGCTTTATTTATAATTTTTTGATAGTTTTTATCCTCATCTCTTTTGTCATCTTTAGAATTCGCAACACTTTTATCACGTTGATTTAAAGCATATGAATCAGCAGGATCAATTGCTAAAGCCTTTTCATAAGCTAATTTTGCCTCTAAAAACTTATTTTGAGAAAATAATACATCTGCTTCACGAATTAACTTATTAAATTCTGTCTTTTTGTCTCCAGAAAGTTGTGCCTTCACTGAAAATGAAGCAAAAACGACTAAGAATAAAATAAAGAAGCGTTTCATTTAAAATAGATTATAACTTACTTAATTAACAAATATCGAAAAAAATAAGGACTTTTTGAAAGAATATAAATTAAAAGAAGTTT
>JBILUY010000314.1:0-2544 GCA_044370735.1 Crocinitomicaceae bacterium
GCAGCTCTACCAGCCTCTGCTGTCGCAGATTCACGGTCATCAGGTTGGTCTCGCCCAAGCGGAACCGCTCGTTCTCGGCATCCACCAATCGCTGCTGCGAGAGCACCATGCGCTCAGCCTCGGTCCATTGTGTCCATGCGGCTGTAATGAGTGCATCGGCCTGCTGGCCCGACATCTGCCTCTCGCGCTGAACACGGGCCAGATTCACCTCCAGCTCAGCCGCCTGCAGCCGGTTCCTGCGCAGGGCACCTGCCGCTCCGCGCAGGGCCAGCGGTATGCGCACATCAATTCCCACCTTGTAGTTAGACCCGCTCAACGATGCCAGCCCGAATCCCCCATCGGTCGACATGGTGCCGGCTGTAATCAGGTTATAATTGAGGTTGATGATGGGTTTGAAGCGTTCTATGACGGCACGCCTGTCGAGACGGTTCTGGGCCTGCAACGGACCGAATACCCTGATGGTAGGGTTGAAGGCCGTATTGGCCGGTTCGGGGATCAGGGCCTTCTCGGGGCCAATGGATAGGGGCGTGGCCTCAGGGCTCAGGACCAACGGCCTCCCTTCAGCGTCCCAGAGGTGGTTGGACAGCCGGAGAGCGGCCACCTCCAGATTGGCGCGGGCCCGTTCAAGGTCGGCCGCAAGGGCCGCCACCTGCACGGCCGCCTCTGCGGTGTCTATAAGGGCCATCTCGCCCACCGTGGCCATCTGAGAAACAAAACCGTACCGCTCCAGGGCCACCTCGTAATTCACCCGAAGCACTTCTGCATCGGCATGTCGCTGGGCCCAGACAGCATAGTCATCGGCCACGCGCATGTAGAGGTCATTCACAGACATGTCGCGCTCGGCCAGGGTTCGCTGTTCGCTCAGTTGGGCGGTGCGGAGGGCAGTTCTACGTTCATCCAGAAAAAGGCCCCGGCCCAGAGGCACACTCAGGCCCAGGTAGGCCAGACCTGCCTGAGGCAACTGGTCAGACTGGTCAATGAAGGCACCGTTGTTCAGGTCGTACCCAGCCTTGGCCGTTATCCCGAACCACGTGGGTACCTCCACACTGGTGCTGAGCATGGTGTAGTAGTCCTTGTCGTTGAAATACTTGCGGTCCAGTTCGCCCTTCAGATAGGGGTCGAACGCACCGCGGGCCTCGAGCACCGACTGGCGCGCCTGACTCAATCGGAGGTCGGCCTGCCTGGCCAGTGGGTGATTGAAGGCCACGGCAGAGAAAAGGTCGGCCGGTGAAAAGGTGCTCTGCTGCGCAACACTTTCACCGACCGTGACCACGGCCGCAACCAGTATGAGGGTCATCCTCATTTCAAGTCTGTCTTGGGCTGGGGTTGATAGTAATCGGCCGGAAAACCGTTCACCTGTCGCCATAGCTCGTACCACACAGGCACATCGTTGAGCAGGGCCATGCCACGCGCCCCTGAGCCCTGCTGAATGGCATGCGGCCACGGCACATCATCAATATCCGGAGCAAGCAGTACCCTGAATTTGCCGTTGGGACTGATGACCCTGTCGTACGACACGATGACGGCCCCGAAAGTGCCGAACGAGGCATCAGGCCAGCCCGAGAACACAACGGCAGGCCAGCCGTCAAAGATGATCCTGGCCTTCTCGCCCGCATGTACCAAAGGGATGTCGATGGGATCCACATACATCTCAATGGCCAGTTTGGCCCCGCGGGGCACCAGCACCAGAAGCTCCTCGCCCTCTTTCACCATCTCCCCAATGCCACTCTTGGCGGTGCGGGCCACAAAACCGTCCTGAGGCGCCAGAACCGCATACATGCCGCTGCGGATGCGGTAATTGCTCAGATCGTTGCGCAGCTTGGAGGCTTTCACCTCAGCATCGAGCCTTGAACTGGTGGCCGACTGTAATTCGCTGAGCGCCTTGGCCTGTTTCTCGGTCATATCATTCCGAAGGGCACTGAGTTCTACGCGGGCATTGACCATGTCGGCACGGCTCACAAGAAGTCTGGCATCGGCCGCTGTCCTGCGTGCAATGGCCTGTTGACGGGCCAGGTCGCGTGCCTCAAATTCGGTGAGCGAGCGCAGGCCTTTGTCATACAGTTCCTTCTGCCTCGACCATTGTTTCTCTGCAATGGAGAGGGCCACTTCGGCCGCAATGAGCTCTGTGCTGTCGGCAGTTACCCGCTGCTGCGCCTGACGCACGCGGTTGAGGGCCTGTTCGGTGCGGTCGGAAAGTAGGCCGGTCAACGCCCTGTACTGCGCCCCTACGGCCTTCTCCTTCTCGGCATATGATTCGGCCGAACTGCGACTTGCATCCAACTGCTCCTCGGTCCGCTCCAACAGTTCAGGGTCGAAGTATGCATCCTTCACCTCGCTCAGCACTACGAGGGTATCGCCCCGGTTAACACTGTCTCCCTCATTCACATACCAGTTCTCAATTCTACCGGGGATGACTGAGTTGATGGTCTGGGGCCGGTCAGATGGATCGAGACTTGTGACCTTCCCCTGACCAGATATGTTCTGGGTCCATGGTAGGAACAGGGTGATGAAAAGCACTGCGAAAACGGCTGCCACAAACCGCAT
>JBILUY010000313.1:0-2542 GCA_044370735.1 Crocinitomicaceae bacterium
AGATTCACTGTGAAATCGATACCGTGACCCAGGCCCACGGTGTCCTGAACCGCCTGTACCCAGAGCACGGGGCCCGATCCGCCCGCCTCATCCTCTGTCTTGTTATGTGTGAGGCTGTAATTCTGGGTGATGGCGAGGGTATCGGCATAGTTCACTGTGCCGCTGCCGTTGCAGTCGGCATGTTTCAGATTCTCACCAATGGCCGAAAAATCGAATGCCCAATCGGGGCAGGCCTGCCCAACCCAGTTGAGTGTGGCGCCCGGGCGCACCGGCCCGGTCTGGTTGAATGCGATGCCCACCCACAGCGCATCGGTGTTAGATACCACGTTGTCGCTGTTGGCATCGCCCGGCCAAACATCATCGTTCAGGCATGTGTCCACAACAAATGTGTGTATCACCTGATTGCACCCGGAGTAGTAGGTCATGCAGGTGTAGATGCCGGCATAGTAGCCCTGAGCTGTGTTGGTACCGTTGCCCCAGTTGAACACCATGCCTCCCTGATCGGTAAACTGCCAGTTATACACCATGCTCCCTGGGTCCAGGGTAAATGTGAATGGTCCATCGCATTGGCTATGGGTCTGAGTCTGTTGGATATTGGGGTAGACGATCAATGAATCGGTCACAGCGCATCCTGTCACGTTGTCGGTCACAGTGCAGAATATCCACACAGGGGCAGTAAGGGACTGATTGATTGACGTGGTCTGCATGTTCGGATTGGTGAGCAGACCCTGCGGCTGCCAGTCATAACTGTAGTTGCCAGAACCTGAGGTCGGATTTATACCCAGCCCGAACAACTGCCCGTTGCAGGCCACAGTGTCCTGAAAAATATCTGCCATCAGGCCCATTGGAATGTTCACTACCTCATAGGCCTGCGTGGTGCAGCCATTGGAATAGGTGAAAGTGCCAAGAATGGTGTAGGCCCCCCCTTGCGTATAGGTGTGGCAATCCTGAATGAGATTACTTGTGGCTCCATCGCCAAACACCCAGTTAGAAGAGACAATGCCCGCAGGTCCGTTTGGCGATACGCAGACTGAAGTCTGGCAGTTGGCGCCAAATTGAGTGGAAACAATGTCGGTTTGACATTGGTTGGCACAAGGAAACACGTGAATCACGCTGGTGATGGCCGTGCAGGCATTCGGGAAAACGCCATACACCACATATTGCCCCGGCTGGCTCACCCATGTCGTCTGGCTCTGGTAGTTGTTGCTTATGCTCCCCCAGTTGTAAAAGGTGCCGCCAGGACCCATGTCGAGAAGCACGCTGTCGGTGCACAGATAAACGGAATCCTCAAGAATCTGCGTGTAGGAACTCACCAGCACACTGTCGGTGATTGAGCAGCCGGTCACGTTGTCTGATACAGACACGGTGAACAACTGCTGGTGCACCATGCTGACCTGATAGGTGGCCTGGTCGTTGGGCGATTGGCCATTGGATGGTGACCAGAAATAGGAATAGTCACCTGACCCGCCCGTGGCGCTCACTGATAGTGTCGCGGGTGCCTGACAAGCTGTGACCGTATCAGCTAGGGTGGTGATAAGTCCAGTGGTGATGAATACCGTATGGGTGGTCTGTGCTGTGCAGCCGTTGGCATCCACAGTGGTAAGGGTCACATTATGGCTTCCCCCAAACAGGTTCACGCAAGGGTTGGCAGTGGTGGCCATCGGCATCCCATCTACATACCACAGATACGTTGATATGCCCGAGCTGCCGGTGCTGAAGAAGCACACCTGAGACACGCAGCCCTGTGGCGAGATAGTCTGTGTGAACTCATTCCAACAGGTCTGCGAACAGTCGTTCACCGTAACAACGCTCGTAATGGCACTGCACCCGCCATAGAATGCGAAACCCATATACTGGCCCGGCTGCGATGCCACCAGGGTCTGCGTCTGTTGATTGATCATCTGTGCTGTGCCGCCCGGTGGCGTGTAATACTGCCAGATGGGATTAGATGCACCAGGCCCATAATCAAGGGTCACTGGTCCGCTGCAGAGGTCGTAGGTCTGTGTGACGGCCTCGGCATGTGTTATCACCACATCATCGCTCACTGCGCATCCGCTGCCGTTGGTAACCGTCAAGGTTGCCTCCTGATTCACCACATTGGCTGTCACAATTGGGTTAAGGACATTGGGGTTGCTGAAAATGTAGGATGGGCTCCAACTATATGAATACGTTCCGGAAGGTGTCACTGTGGCATTCATTGTTGCCGTGGTCTGGCAGGCGGTCAAATCGGGGCCCGCATTCACCGCGAACGGACCATTCACCAAAACTGAATCCTCATAGCTGTAAATGCATCCGTCAGTCTGGATGTTAGTGATCATGAATGAATAGCTGCCAGGGGTCACGGGTAATGTGCCGGCCGGTGAGGTGGCCACCGCCACATCATTCAATGAGACAATGAACTGCCCAGGTCCTCCATTAGATGTGTAGACCAACGTGCCACCGCAGCTGCCCGGGCTGAAGTTGTGGGCGGCCACAAGGTTGCAAGGGCTATTGTTCACCATCAGATTGGGGTCGGTAGCTACGAGGTAGAAATCGGTCTGAG
>JBILUY010000378.1:0-2541 GCA_044370735.1 Crocinitomicaceae bacterium
ATGCCTATTGGCTCCCACCAGGAGTTTGCCATGATGGAAATCTCATTCGCCTCAGGCAATGAGCCAACGTTCAAGTTTCAATGCGAATCTCCCGCTCATGGTAAGCGCTCCATGAAGCCGTTTTGTTTTCCTGTAGTGCAAAAGTAATCTGACCTCCGAACCAAAGGAGGTTTCAAATGCAAGACACTGATCAAATCAGAGAGAAGTATTGGCAAGGGCATATATCGAGTTGGAAAAAATCTTCAGTCGGGATCCGAGAGTATTGCCAAAAGAACGGCATCAGTAAAGATACGTTCTATTATTGGCGCAAGCGAATCGGAGCAAGCACCATCAAACGATCAAGGTTGCAAGTCAGCCCCCAGTCACTCTTTGCGCCGGTGGCGGTCGAGAGAGCCGAATTTTTATCCTCACTGCCGACATCAGATCATTTTCAAGACCCAAAGTGGCTGGGTGAATTTGCAGCCGCACTGATTCGGGGGCTCCGATGAAGGATGTGAAACATTTCCAATCGATTTTTATCCACAGAGAGCCTGTGGATATGCGTCGGGGCATCAATGGTTTGTCGGAGATTGTGCAGTTGTCGATGCAAGGAGATTTGATGGGTCGGAATCTTTTTGTTTTTTGCGGTCGCAGAAGGCACACGATCAAGGTGCTCTATTTTGATAAATCCGGGTTTTGTCTTTGGCAAAAGAGATTAGAAAAGGACAAGTTCCCGTGGCCGAAGAAGCTTACGGATGCGGTGGTGAAGCTGAGCCCTGAGCAATTTGCCTGGCTTCTGGAGGGTTTTGACGTTTGGAAGGTGAAGCCATTTGAAGAATTATATTTTGAAAAAGTCAGTTGAAGAAAAGCAATTGTTTGTCCAAGATGGCAATACATGTTGCCATCGACGGAATCCATCTTCACCGACTATGAGAATTTGAAAATCAGAGTCAGCGGTCTTGAGCTGCAAACCCAAAGAGATCAAGAAAGAATCCAGCACTACGAATCTGAAAACAATCATCTTCGCGAGATGCTGGCAGAGCTTAAGCGTATGCAGTTCGGGAAGAAGTCCGAGCGCTGGGAATCGTCTGAGCAATTGGTGTTCAACGAAGCCGAGGTTGAATCGAGAAAGCTCGATCCACTTGGTGAAGATGACGAAGTAGAAATCAAAGTCAGTGGCCACACTAAAAGACGAGGTCACCGCCGTCCTTTGCCTGAAAACCTTGAGCGTGAAGAAGTCATCATTGAACTGCCAGAGTTGGAGCGATTTGCGGAAGATGGAACGCCACTGAAGATCATTGGATATGAGCTGTCTGAGAAATTAAGCTATGAGCCATCAAAAACGAAGGTGATCGTTTACCGTCGGGCGAAGTACGGAGTCGACAGTGGTGACTATGTGAAGACGGCCGAACCCGTGCCGTCGATCATCCCGAAAGGGATTGCCACAGCTGAGCTATTGGCCTCAGTGGTGGTCGAGAAATACGGCTATGGCATGCCACTGTACCGGCAAGAATACAAATTTGATCAGATGGGAGTGGATCTGACCCGTCAGACGATGGCCCGATGGGTTGTGAAGTCAGCCGAGGCCTGTATGCCGGTGTGGAATGCGCTTTGTGATCGGCTTTTGGATAGTTTTTATGTGTCGTGCGATGAGACGCACACTCAAGTTTTGAAAGAAAACGGCAGAACTGCTGAATCAAGATCGTGGATGTGGGTCAGATGCGTGCCGACAGGGAAAAACAAGATTGTTTTATTTGACTACGATCTCCATCGATCCGCTGAAGTGGCCAAGAGACTCTTGTCAGAGTTCAAGGGATATCTGCAGGTAGATGGTTATGCTTCGTATAACATTTTGGAAAATGAAATTGAGATCATTCGAATCGGCTGCAACATGCATGGGCGCAGGTATTTTGAAAAAGCCCTGACGGTCGGCGCGAAGGCAGGGCAAAGCTTAGCGGAAGTGGCGATGAGGTTTTACAAACGACTTTACGATCACGAGGAAGAGATCCGCACTCTCCCACCAGAAGAGCGCCACAAGCTTCGGCAAGAAACCCAAGTTCCGATCTGGGATGAATTTAAGCTCTGGGTTGATTCCAATCACAGCAAAGTTCCGCCAAAGAGTAAAATCGGCGAAGCCTTTAAATATTTTCGTTCTGAATATCCATATCTGACGGGCTACTTGAAGGATGGTCGTCTGGAGATGGACAACGGTTTTGCCGAGAGAGCGATCCGAAAATTTGCGATTGGCAGGAACAACTGGTTGTTCGCAGACACTGAGGCTGGCGCGCATGCAAGTTCCATGTTCTACAGTCTGCTTTGCACGGCTAAGGTCAATGATGTGAACATCTATGAAGCCATTAAATACTTGTTCAATGAGATACCCAAAGCCAAATCCATCGAAGACTATGAACGGCTCGCCGACGTCATTATGGGCATCAAACCCCTCGCCTGACAACGAGACGAAATGGATCGCTTACGCTCATTTCGCCAGCCTCTCGAAAAGTTCCGCCAATTGCTCTTTTGATATCCTCTTTTCGGCGATTGCAATCATCGCCTCATAGA
>JBILUY010000005.1:0-31023 GCA_044370735.1 Crocinitomicaceae bacterium
TCATTATTAGTAAGATATGAAGAAATTTATTGATAAAGTGAGCCAATGTATTTTTTAAGAAATTAATAAAGAATAAAATCATAGTTTTTTCGTTAAATTTGAAAGATTACAAAACTATTGTAGATGAATTCTTTTCCAATCATGGAACATTTCTATACCCTTCAAGGGGAAGGATACTATGCTGGGCGTGCTGCTTATTTTGTTCGCTTGGGTGGATGTGATGTAGGGTGCGTTTGGTGTGATGTTAAAGAAAGTTGGGATGCAAATCTTCACACTTCAATGACAATAAATCAAATTATTGACGAAATAAAAAAAACGGATACCGATTTCGTTGTGATTACAGGTGGTGAACCTGCTATGTATGACTTAACAGTATTTGTTGAAGAATTACATAAAAACAACTTTGAAGTAGCAATCGAAACTTCTGGTTGTTACCCTTTAAAAGGAAATATTGATTGGTATTGTTTTTCTCCTAAAAAATTCAAAAAGCCTCAAGATGAAGCATATCTTAAAGCAAATGAATTAAAAGTAGTGATTTTCCATCCTTCAGATTTGCAATGGGCTACTGAACATAGCTTAAAAGTAAATTCAAATTGCAGATTATACGTTCAACCAGAATGGTCTAAAAGTGAAACTTTATTACCTCTAATAATTGAATTTGTGAAGAAGAATCCAAAGTGGAAACTTTCATTACAAACACATAAATATTTAAATATCCCTTAATTATGAATAAAATAATTTTACTTTTTTTGTTCGTTGGAACTTTTTTTTGTTCGTTTGGACAACAGTATTCGTCTAGTAGTAAAAAAGCAATCAAATTACTTGAAGAAGCAATGGAAGCTCCAAGACTAAACAAAGATCAATATGGAAGAGAAAATTATCAATTAGGTCTAGAAATTGTTGCAAAAGCGATAGAAAAAGACCCTAATTTTTGGGAAGCTTATTTGCTTGGTGGAGAATATGCTGAATATACAAATCAGCTTCCTTTAGCAATTGATTATTATCAAAAAGCAATTCGAATTAATCCTAATCATTCACCGACTGGAAACACCTATTTTTATCTAAGTAACCTACAATTTGCGACAGGTGATTATGCAAACTGTATTAAAACAGCACAAGAATTTTTACTATTTAAATCTGCCAACCCTGCAAATATTAAAATCGCTCGAAAACTGATTGAATCCTCTAATTTTGCTCAACAAGCTATCAGTCACCCAACAAATTTTAAACCGATAAATCTTGGTCCAGCTATCAATACAAAAGACCCAGAATATTTTCCTACTATTACAGTGGATGGAAAAACAATTCTTTTCACTCGTCTAATTTCAGATAATCGCGTTCAAGGTCCATTGAAAAAACAAGAAGACTTTTACGTATCGCATTTAATTAATGGTGCTTGGAATAAATCTGAACCAATGCCAAGTCATATTAATACAGTAAACAATGAGGGGGCTCCTACTATTTCAGCAGATGGACGCTCGCTTATTTTTGTAGCTTGTCCTGATATTAGTGGAACAGAATACGGTGAAGGAAGACAAGGAAGGGGAAGCTGTGATTTGTTTATTACTAAAAGATTAGGAAACCGTTGGAGTACAGTAACTAACTTACCAGGAAATGTGAATACAAATGTTTGGGAAACTCAACCTTCTTTATCTTCAGATGGAAAAACCTTATATTTTATTCGAAGTGTGAGAGGACAAAATGGTCAAAAAAATTCAGATATCTACACTTCAACGTTACTTGAAAATGGAACATGGGGTACACCTAGTCGATTGCCTGAAAATGTAAATACGCCATTGGAAGAAGAGTCGGTATTAATACATCCTGATGGTAAAACCTTATATTTTGCTTCTCGTGGTCATGTTGGTTTAGGTGGTTCTGATTTGTATATGACCCGTTTAGAGGCTGATGGGACTTGGTCTAATCCAGTAAACTTAGGGTATCCAATAAATACCAAAAACGATGAAAACTCATTAATGGTAAGTCCAGATGGTGAAATTGGTTTTTTTGCTTCAGATCGAGAGGGAGGATTTGGTGATTTAGATATCTATTACTTCGAAATGCCAGCATCCATTAAACCTATTAAAACCTTGTATTTTGAAGGTTTAGTAGTTGATGCGATTACTAAAAAACCGATACCTGGAAAATTCCAATTAATCGACATAAAAACAGGAAAAGAAGTAATTCGTTCGGAAGCAGATCCTGTTTCTGGGGAATTTATGGTCTCATTACCTGTTGGAAAAGAATATGCTGTAAATGTTTCCTATCCTGGGTATAACTTCTATTCACAAAACTTCAACATGGAAGTGAAAGAAAATCAAGAAGCTATGCACATAGATATTAACATGGTTCCAATTGGCAGTGACTTACCTGTGGTTTTAGCAAATGTATTTTTTGATTTAAATCAAGCTAAATTGAGACCAGAGTCGTTTATTGAACTTAATAAATTGAGAGATTTATTAGTAAAAAATGCCTCTATTAAAATTGAAATTGGTGGACATACGGATACACGAGGTGATGCAAACGAAAATCAAATATTATCAGAAGGACGCGCCAATTCTGTAAAAAATTATTTGATTGAGCAGGGAATAGACCCTAGCCGATTAACAGCAATAGGTTACGGTGAAAGTCAACCAAAAATATCAGATGAAGAAATTGCTAAACTAAAAACCGCTTTAGAACAAGAAAAAGCACACCAGCAAAATAGACGTACAGAATACAAATTCGTAAAATAATGATTGTTTTCTTTCGATTAATCCGCGTTACCAATTTGCTCATTATTGCTGCAACTATGTATGCAATTCGATTTTGTTTTTTTTCAATTGGAGGTAAAATAAGTGGAAACACCTTGATTGAACAAATTCTTTTTAGTTTGTTAGTTTTATCAACCATATTGATTGCCGGAGCTGGTAATATTATCAATGATTACTTTGACATCAAAAGTGACAAAGTAAATAAACCAGAATCTTGGATTATCGGTAATACAATTCCGAAACGCAAAGCAATTTTGTATCAATGGATTTTAAATTTAATTGCCTTTGGTATTGCTGTTTTTTTAAGTTTGTATTATCACACTTTTTGGTATGTTTTTATTCATTTATTTTCTATAAACATACTTTGGTTGTACTCTCTTTATTTCAAAAAAACGGCTTTACTAGGAAATTTAATTGTATCCTTTTTAACTGCATTAGTTGTTATTTTAAGTGGTATTCATTTTGCATTGGCAGGAACTTTTTCGAATGAAATTCCAATAAACCATCTTTCAATATCAACAGATGTAACTCAATCTATCTATTATTGGAAAAAAATCTTTTTAGAAGGAGGAAAGTTTATCTGGATATTCGCTTTCTTTTCATTTATGCTAAATCTAGGTAGGGAAATCATAAAAGATATAGAAGACATTGAGGGTGATAAATTATTATCTGCCAACACTTTTCCTTTAAAATATGGTGTAAAAACATCCAAAACGTTAGCAATGCTTTTTTTAACTTCAATTCCGATCGCTTATTTTACTCTTATTTCGTATTATAAATCAGAACTAAATCACATCGAAATTCTATCTACACTTCCAGTTGCAATTGCTGTTTTATTAAGTTCATTTTGCGTTTTTCTTCTTTTAAAAGCAAAAACTAATAAGCATTTCAAAACAATAGATCGAATCCTAAAAATTGCGATGGTATTTGGTATTTTAACTCCTTTTTATTGGTGGTGGTTTTAGTTTAACGTATGTGTTTCATAAAAATGTTTCATTAAGCGAAAAGCATACAGTTTCTCACTTAATAGGTTGCCACTGATTTCTTTTAGATTTTTACTTTTTTCAAACTCTGCTAAAAAGGCGTATTTTTCAACATCATTTTTTTCCACATAAAAGAAAGACTTCAAATACTGAACAACTACATTGATATGTACGGTTGACTCTAAAAATTCACCGTAATGATTCACGCAACTATCTTGATTATTTTGAATATAAAAGAATAATTCTTCTAAAAATGTTTTATCTAATGGGTAGTTTTTATCCGTGAAAAACACTTTAACATAAGTGGATAAAAAATCTGAATAATAGTAGGGTTTCATATGGCAAGTCATTAAGGGTTAATACTTACTTTCTTTCTACAAAGACGAGTGTTTAATTTATAACGTTGCCTTTTGATATTTTATTGCATAAAAAAAGGGACAATTTAATTGTCCCTTTAAGATTTTATCGAATAAAAATTATTTTACCAATTCTTTTCTTACGTCTTCAACCAATTTTGTAATTTCTTTCAATTGATCATCAGACATAACAATTTTAGAAGTTGATGAATCTTCAATTACTAATTGTCCATCAACAATTTTAGTTGTTGGTTCACCTTGGATATATTCAATCTTAACTTTCTTATACGCATCATTTAATTTTGAATATCCCTCAATGATTTTCTTAAACTCTGGAATTTGTTTACACATTTCCAAAATCTTCATTAAGCTTTCCAAAACAATTTTTTGTTCACCGATTTTTTCACGTAATTCATCATTTGCTTTCGCTTTCATTGATTGAGTAGCTACATGTAATCCTTCTAACCAAGCACCTGCAACAATTAAAACAGATAATTCACCTCTATTTTGAGAACGTAAATAAGCATCCATTTTATTGAAGCTATTAATACTAATGTATTGTAATGAGTCTGCATTATTATTATTTTTTGAAAGACGTTGTAATGCTTCAAAATCAAAAAACTGTCCCACTTGAATTGCATCCGAAAGTTTTTTCACAGCACTAATACAAGCTAATGAATACATTGTTTTATCATAAACATTGATATAACCCATATCAGCTGTATACACACCAACATTAAATGCTTGTTGATAGTTAGTAGTATATTTGTTCACTTCAGAAGTTTTATGCATGATATTTGCATTAAACGGTGCTCCAGATTCTTTAATTACAGTATTCATCTCAACAGGAGAAGGTATAGACTGAATTAATTCATCTAACATCTTTGCTTGTTTCTTGGAATTAACCATTAATGATGGATCACCTAACTCACTATCTAAAGAAGTTTTATCACTTCCTCCACAAGAGAATAATGAGAAAGATAATACAGCAACTGGTAAATAATATTTAAAAATTGATTTCATTATTTCTATTTGTTTAAATTAATTTTTAGCGAAACCTAAAATGTTTATTCCACATTTAGCTTTATCACCTTGAAATGAATATTCGATATAATATACCCCAGTAGCAGAACATGGGTATGTTAATGCTGGGAAAACTTTTTTTGAAGCTTTATCAAAATTAGATGCAATAAGCTTATGATTTCTATCATACAAAGAAATAATCATTTTATTTCCAGCGATATTTTCATCACAAACAACAATTCTATAAGTAGATCCTTTAGAAAAAACGTAACTATATTCGTTTTTAGCACCACCTTTTGGATTTGCATATTCAAATGACTTAATGAAATTAAAATCTTCTAAAGCACTTGAACAGTTATCCATAAATGCATCTGAACTACATTGAGCAGAAGCAACACCTGATGAAATCAGGAATGCTAAAACCAAAAAAGGCTTACTCAAGATTAATTTTTTAAATGTTTTTTTCATACTAATATATTCATGAAATTAAATTCACGTCTAAATTAAGGTATATAAATAATTTATCAAAAGAATCCACAAAAAAATAGGTATTACAACTAAAAACCAAGAATACGTATTTCAGTTCTCCGATTTAATTGATGATCTTCTTCTGTTTTTGCATTTTTAACGATTGGTTGTGTTTCACCATATCCATTACTAATAATTCGTTTTTTATCTACTCCACCTTCATATATTAAATAATTCATCACTTTTCTAGCTCTTTCTTTTGATAAATTCAAATTATATTGATCAGCACCCTGTTCATCCGTATGAGCACTTATTTCTATTGAAACAGTTGGATTAATTCTCATAAAGGAAATAAAACGATCTAATTCAATTTCTGAAGCAGGTTTTATATCGGATTTGTCAAATTCATAATAAATGTTCATTCTAAATACTTTGTCAACTTTCAACGTATCCATTTCAATACTCAAATCGAGATCTCCATCTTCACCTATGTTTTGTAAATCGATATCTACTTTTGAAGGTAAATATCCTTTTTTATTAATCATCATACTATAATCTCCATCTGGATTAACCGTAAATTGGAATTGACCATTATTATCAGTAATTTGAGTTTTTGTTGCTTCTATGTTCGAATAAATATCTAATTGAGCATTTGCAATAACAGAATCTTTGTCTTTAACAGTCCCTTTTACATCAATCCTTTCTTTTTCAATCATTTCAATATTAAAATAAGGCAAATCTGCAGGATAATAATCACGTGTATTAATATTTATTTCGCGACTTTCGTATCCTGGTTTAGAAGCAAATATGGTATATTTTATTTTATGAGGATCTAGCACAAATAAGAACATTCCCATACCATTACTTTTCGTTGTGGCTTGAATGGAGTCATTGTTATATAGTTTGATCTGTACATTGCTTAATTTAGCCCCATTTGAAGTACATAACCCTTTAAAAACAACTTTTTCGGGTATTGGAATTGAGTCTACTATTGAGTGATTATTTAAAGTATCTGATATCATATTTTTAGAGATAACTAATGAATCTATAGATTTTGTTAGAGTATCATTTTTAGATATCATTAGGCTATCAACCCTAGAATTAGTATCCAGAGATGGAGGATTAGTTAAAACTGCAGTGTCAAGTGTAGGGTTTTTATATTCATGGTTATCTAAAGCATCTTTTAAAAGATAAATATTTCCCGACGAAAGTTCATAATCAAATTTGTATGAAGATTTTTTATCAATTAGTTGATTTGATAATTCATTATCATTTTCTAATAATGAGACATATGAACTATCCACTTTAGCAACATTTTTGGTATAGGTAGAATCCAAATGATAAAGAATTCCTGCAACTTTCACAGACTTATCCATTGGACGAATTTCAAATAATAGATTGTGTTTTTCATCAGGAATTTTTCTTGTAATACCAACTTTGGCATATCGAAATCCATCCTTTCTAGCTGCTAATGTATAGCTTGTTTCAGGTTCTACTTTAGCTCTATATCTTCCGTTATCCCAAACAAATAAAGTTTCTGCTTTAGTAGAGTCATTCACTAATTTATAGGTAACACCATCATAAAAAGTTTGATCTACGATAGATATCTCTGCTCCCTCAACACTAATTGTAAAGGGCTCAATGTGACTAAAGGTGTATATATCATCTGCACCTTTACCATTAAATCTATCGGAAGATAAAAAACCGCGATTAAATTTTTCATCTTTAACAAATGCAAAATCATCCCCTATTGTATTAATAGGCGCTCTCATGTTTTGTGGTTCTGTCCAAGTCCCATCAGAATTCTGTCTGGTATAGAAAATGTCTAACTTACCCATTCCAGGGTGCATATTAGATGAAAAATAAAGAGTAGAATCTTCAGCTATAAAGGGAAATAATTCATACCCTATTGTATTTACTGGTTTTCCTAAATTTACAGGTTTTCCCCATTGTCCTTTCGAATCTTTTTCAGAATAATAAATGTCTGTTCCTCCTATTCCACCTGGCATATCAGACATAAAATAAATTCTTTTACCATCCCTAGTGATAGATGGATGTCCAGTTGAGTAAGTCGAACTATTAAAATTAAAAGCATTTGTTGCTAACTTCCAATTTCCAGCACTATCTTTTTCAGTAACATAAACCTGTAAAGTTTTTAAACGCTTTTCAGTCTTATTTTTTTTCCCGATAACACTCTTTGTAAAATATAATCTATTATATCCTTTTTCAAAACTTCCAGGACCTTCATGTTCAACTGTGTTGAGATTACCAGGAAATTGTTCGGGTGTTTTAATAGAGTCAGTTATTTTAAATAAATCTGTATAGTAATAATCTAACGCTGCTACAGTGCTTCCTCCATTAAAATTAATAAGCGGTTTTTTACTCCCTTCTCGTGAAGAACAAAGATAGACTCCATTTTGATAATAACCTGCTCCAAAATCGGGTGATTCAGTACTCAATTTATCTACTAATTTCACATCATATTCGATCGGTTCATCTAACCAATGTTGTGCCATTAAACATGATTTTATCATACGATTAGCATTTGCACTATCCGCAGGGGCCTTGGTTCTATATTTTTCAAAAACGGTAATCGCCTCTAAATATTTAGAACTTGCCTTCAATGCTAAACCATAGTCAAAATAACTCGATGCAGGTGTTTTTTTATTTTTTAATATTTTTTGATATGTTTTTTCAGCTAATTCAAATTCTCCAGTAATTCGATAACAGTTTGCAAGTTGAAGTAATGCTTTTTCTTTTTCTTGAGGTTTACCTTGTTTGGATGCTTCAATATAAAATGGAATCGCTTCTTTAAACATATTTAAATCGAAATAACGATCTGCCTTTTGCATATCATTTTTTTGGGCATAAGAAAAACTTGTTATCAAAAAAAATGAAAACAATAGAATATATTTTAAAATATGTACTTCTTTCTTAAACAATATCTCGATTTAAAAATAAAATCTCGGATCAATTTCCTTCATCTGCTGTGGAGGTAATAATTTAATCCCATATCTTAACATTATTTCATGAGCCGCTGAAGAATATGTTGCGACTTGTGAAGTTCTCATATCGTAGGAATAAGAAAACCTAATTGCATCTGTAATATTATATTTTACTACAAAAGTTAAAGCATCTCTCGTCCTATATCCAATACCTAAAGTATATTTTTCTTGATAAATAAAATTTACATATAAGTCAGTTTGCATCGGTATTCCTTTAACCTTTTTAATTAAAAAGCAGGGTTGTAATGAAAACCCACTTTTATAATCAAAAGCATAACCGCCAGAAAAGAAATAATGTCTAGATAATTCTGCAACATTCGATCTATCAAAATCTGTAAAATTCAAATCACTTTTAAATAAATGTTGAATTGAAAATCCTAAAAAGTATTCTGTTTTTTTCTTTCTGTTTACTGATTGATATTGTAATCCAAAAGCACCATCTGGTCTAAAAACAGATTGTTTAGCCGTTGGTAATGCATTATCATTCTGATTAACACGATGTAATTGAGCAAAATCTATAGTTTGGGAAAAAAAACCTAATTCTAATCCAACTGATAATCTTCCATCACCGATCCAAAGATGATAAGAACCTATACCACTTACCATCAATTGATTTGTTGCACCTAAATGATCATTAATCACTTTACTTCCAAATCCTACTGATTTTGCTTGCCAAGGTGCATGTATTGTTAGCATTTGAGTTTGTGGAGCGCCTTCAACTCCAGTAAATTGTGTTCTATGTTTAAATGTGTTAAGTATCCATCCTGAACTACCTGCATACGCAGGGTTAAAAACCAATCTATCAAAATTATTTTGTGTGTACATTGGCTCTTGTTGAGCTAAAATAGCATTTTGTATTGAAAAAAATATCAATACAAGAATCAAACTATTTTTTAACCTAACAATCATAACCTATCGTGTGATAACAACATAACCCTTGTAAAGTTCATGTCCATTACCTAAATCCAACACATAATAGTAAGTACCATCTGGTAAATCATCTCCAGCATTATTTTTTCCATTCCATTGATTTACATATGGACCTGTTTCGTAAACTATTTCTCCCCAACGATTAAATACCAATAATTTACTTTTTGGGAAATAATCCACATCTATTAACTCCCAAACATCATTTGCACCATCATTATTTGGAGAGTACACTTGTGGAATTTTAAATGGCAATTCTTTTAGACATCGATCAATTGTAATCGTAACTTCTGAATTTGCAAAACAATAGTCATTTTTTACTAATAAATAATACTTTGTGGTAACATAAGGGGCAACTTTTGGGTTAGATATAGCTGTGTCAGAAATACTCTTGTCATATGTCCAATGATATGTTTTACCACCAGTTGCTTTTAATTCCAGGGAATCTCCTCTACATATAGTTACACCTTCACCAGCATTAGCATTTGGTACAACCTGATCTACATCTACATGAACCGAATCAGGTTTACTAGAACATCCATTACTAGTTGCAATCAATTTAAAGGTAGTAGTTTGATCAGGTTTTAAAGAAAAAGATTTCGCACTCTGACCTGTATTCCATGAATAAGTAGTCGAAGGATAAAATGTTTCATCTAATAGCGTTGTTAAGGAAATTTCAGTACCTCTACAAATTCCAGTGTCCGAAATAGAAACTTTAGGATCTGGAATCGGATGAACATCAATATTAATTTCAAAAGTATCACCTATACAATTCCCTACTTCTCCTGAAATTGGGACTACTTTATATTTGACATTACTTGAAATTGTTTTAGTTGAAAGCTTTTGTTCAAAAAGAATATTTGGAGTTGTTTGATCAAAAGAACCAATTAAACTATCTGCTGGTGATTTGCTAGAAATCAACCAAGTGTAAGTTGTATTAACTGGTACAATATCACCAACAACAAGATTTTTGGGTATATATTTTATTGAATCATTATTACAAATTGAAGTTGAATAATTTTTTATTACCGGTTTGGGATTTACTTGAATTGTTAACTCTTTGGTTAAACCAAGACAACCATATTCAGAAGTAGGTGAAAGCTCATATTTAACTAGCTGAATTTCATTACTAATATTTCTTAGATTATCGATAATAGTAGAAGCAACTGAAGCATTTAATGTTTCACCAAGAACCAAAGTATTATCATTTGCTTTCCAAGTTATCGTAGAGTTAATATCACTAGAAACACTAACATTTACTTTATTATCTGAACAAAACGTTTTAGACAGTACGTTAGTAATTTTAGGAACTGGTTTAACTAAAATTGGAACATTAAAATTTTGACCTATACAATTACCGGATATCGGGGTAACAACATAATTGACAGTACCAAAATCCAGGGTTTGATTAGTTAAGGTTTCAGAAATTTCAGATAAGCCAATATTTTGAGAATTAGATCCAGTTATTGAACCATTTGGTAGAACAATAGGTTGTGACCAAGTGTAAGTTGTATTTGTTGGAACTATAGTTGAACTAGTAGGTTGTCCATTCATAGGAATTCTTGAAAAAGTCTGATCAGAACAAATAGAATCTGTTTGATAATTTGAGATTTCCGGTGTAGGATTAACTACAACTTTATAATTAAATGTTTTACCGACACATGAGCCAGTAGCTCCCGACTTAGGAGTAATAACATAACTTACAGAGGAAGTAGTATTTGATTTATTGTTCAACTGTTGATTAATAGTTTTTAAACCTGTACTTTGTTGAATCGCACCAGTAATTATACCACTTGTAAAAGAAGGAGTTGGCCAAGTATAGGTTGTATTTGATGGAACAATTTGATTGTTAGGGTTTTGATGATTTAATACTAAATTGAAATTAGTTCCACTACAAATTGTATCAACATAATCAATTATTACTGGTGTAGGATTGACTTTAACACTTACTATCTGAGGTTGACCTGAACAACCAACTAAAGTAGTTGGAGTGACTGAGTATGTTACAGTTTCTTGTACAATTGAGCTACTCTTTAAAGTATCTTTTAATGTATTAGAAGTTTTTCCAATTACATTCTCACCTGCTACATTTGAGTTGTCTGATGCTTGCCAAAAATAACTAGAAGGCAAGTCAGATTCTAAAGGAATTTCCACTGTATTGTTACTACAAATAATTAAAAGATTAGAACTTGTCATCTTAGGATTTGGATTCACTTTAATATTTGTCGTACTTGTTTTATTTCCTACACAAGTATTTGTATCAGTACCAATTACGTATATAGACTTATTCACACTTAAATTAGTGTATGTATAGGAATTGGTTACTGAGCTTTGTAATAAAGAGTTATTTGAAGCATCATAAAAATCATATTTTGTCAAGAAATTTGGTGAAGCAGTAATTGTAATATTTTGTCCATCACAAATGCTGTTATCTGAATCGCTTGATGTCAGTGTTACAACAGGTAATTGAAATAGATTAACATTTAAAATAGAAGTTGTATCCCCTACACAACCAAATGGATGTATCGCATTGGCAGAAATTTTATATGATTTTGAAATCGAAGGAACGGTATAATTTGAAGCAGTTGAATTTTGAGTTAAAATACCCTCATCATAAAAATTATAAGAAGCAAATCCAGAAGGATTAGCAGTAACTGTTAAACTATTTCCAATACATTGTCCTCCATTTACACTGTTTGATGATAGAGTAATCACAGGTTTTTGAACCATTGTAATTGGCAAAACAATACTATTTCCAATACATCCAATATCGTCTGTTACCTGAACCTCTAAATTAATACTTGATGATATTGAAGGAATTACAAGTTCATTATTGTTAGAATTTTGTAATATATTGCCACTAGATGAAAATGTATAATTATCATATCCGGCAGGATTTGCAAAAAAAGAAATTTCTTCTTTTTCACAAATACTATCATTAAAAATCGATGCTGATAAGGTTACATTCGGTTTTGGATTAACAGTAATACGAACTAATTTTTTGACCCCAGGGCAAAAAGGTTCATCTGTTCTTCGTATTACAACACTTAATGTATCCGTTTTTATCGGTGCAATATTGTATATAGTAACCGTATCTTCAAATGCTCCATTCCAACTTAATAGACTTGTTAAATTATTAATATTGGTAACTCTGGCAGTAAAATCATCACCATCACAAATCGAATCGTGGTATGTCAGCGTATATTTAATAGCGGTGCAAACGGAATCAATATCACCAGTCGTATGTCTTATAATTGTATCAGATTCATCGCTATTTCCACAAGCTCCAACACCCAGTGCTATAACTTTAGCATAACGACTTTCATTTAGTGATAATCCGGAGATTATATGAGATCGACCTAAGTTTCCAGAACTTGGAGTTATATATGGTTTTCCATTTACACTGACCATATATCCTGTAGCCTCAGGAACAGAATCCCAAACAAATTCAATACTAGAGCTTGTTATATTTCCTGAATTTATAATTGGACGCTCCAATGGCTTATTTACTGTTACAGTAATTACATTTGAAGTATCAATACAAATTCCATTACGGGCAATTACTTTTGCGCTAGCTCCATTTTTTAACTTTGTAGTTTTGAAGGAACTTTCAAAACCAGAATTTAATAATGCAGATCCATTATAAAACTTATAGTTTTCATATTCTACAGGCGTAGCTATTAAAGTTACCGAATCACTATTACAAACTACGGATGGTTCCATAATTAAAGTAACATTTGGTTGCTTAAGAACTGCTATTCTAGAATATTTTATTACTGTTGGACAATTTGCTTCATTTAAATTTTTTACGATAGCTGAAATAGTAGTATCCTTTTTTGGTTTGACTGAATAAGTTAGATTTTTATTAAAGTTTATAGTGTTCCAAGAAACAGAGTAATTTGGAATAGAAACTGATGAAATAGATAGATTAGCTGTATTTCCTTCACAAATTGTTTGGTCAGGTGTAACATTATAATTAATTGCAGTACATGGTAATGTAAAACAACTTGCCTGTAATGAAATTGGTGAGGTACCACATATTGTTGCACTTTTTGCTCGAACTGTTATATATGAAGCATTACCAGGATTTAATCCATTCAAGATATGTCGTAATCCATTATTTCCGGTACTTGGTGTTATCCAATTACCTCCATCAACACTTACTTCATAACCGGTAGCACCAGCTACTGCATCCCATTTAAATTCAATTGAGGAAGTAGTTGAAGAACCACAATTCACGATTGGTTGAGCTAAAGGTTTAACAACGGTATTTACCAATAAATTAGAGGTAGAAGTACAACCCTTTTCTGTTGCTACTACTTTAATTGGAACTCCATCTTTTAAATCTGTTATTTTTACAAAATTTTTCCAATTACTTTGTACAATTTTATTCCCATTGTAAAATGTATATTTATCATATGAATCTGGCAACGCTGTAATAACCGCTTTACTACCTTCGCAATTTGTTAAAGGTATATCCGATGAAATTGAAACTAGAGGTAGTTGATTTACTTTAATCTTAAAAGTAGTTTTATAAGGTCTGCAGGCAGAAATTTGATTTGAATCAATAATAATTGCACTAATTTCCTTAGAAGTTAAGGGTTGGATTGTAAAAGTGGTATCAGTTGATGGTAACCCACCATCCCAAGTAACACTATAACTATTAGTTTTAAACCCACTAATTTTTAAAACAACACTTTCACCACTACAAATTGTATCATACGGATTATATTTTAAAGGAATTGGTGTACAAAATTTTGCATAACACATTTGTGTATCAGAAACAATACTATTTCCACAAGAAAAAGACCCAAGAGCTCGCACTAATATTCTTACTGAATCACCGCTATTTAAACCACTTACAGTATGATTTAAAGCTTTTAAACCAGCGCTTGGAGATTGAAATCCATTACCATTTACACTAATTTCATAGCCTGTTGCATCTGGAATTGAATCCCATTTAAAAGAAACTTGCGTAGTTGTAGAATTAGAACATTGAACAACTGGTTTGGTAATCTTTTCAACTACTTGAAAAATAAAAGCATTACTAGAAGTCTTTTTACATCCATTTAAATTAGTGGCCTCAACAAAAATTGAGTCATTATCAGCAATCGTTGTTGTATTGAAAGTTGAATTAATTCCAGATTGAAGTGATTGACTAAAATTAAAAAATGTATACCCTTTATAAATTGAAGGAACCCCAGAGAATTGAACATTATCTCCTTCACAAATTATATTATCATTTTCAGTTGAAGTAAGTGAAACTACAGGTTTAACTTTTACTTTTATCGGCTTTAAATTACTCTTTATCGAACTACATCCTTTAGCATCTTTTCCAATTGCATAAAAAATATCTCCATCTAAAATACTACTTGAAGTGTATTCTGGAATATCCCCAGACTGCATTTCAATTCCATTTTTATAAAATTTATAATCTATTAATGATTTCGGTTCTGCATTAAATATTACTTCTTCTGCCGTACAAATCGTATCTGTAGAGGTTTTTAACGTAACTGATGGACTAATCATTACAACTACATCGTTAGAAGTAGATGATGAACACGTACTATCCTTTACAGTTAAAGACAAAGATTTCACACCTCCTTTATCCCATTTTATCCAAAGTGGACCTTTTCCGGATGATGGTGTAGAAACTCCGCCATTTAATGCCCATGTAAATTCAGCATTCGGTCCTGCAAAACCAGTGTAATTAACCAATGTTGAATCGCTTGAACAAAAATTTGACTTTGATATTGAGAAAGTCGAAAGTGGTGTAGTGATAACATTTACAATACTCGAAGTTGTACTTTTACAACCTAAAGTACTTGTTACTTTCAAAGTCACTTGTTTCGTACCTGCAATTGAATAATTTATACTACCTGGATCTGCTATTGTATCATCTGGAAATTCATTACTAAAATGCCATTCCCAATATTTTATTGGTACAACTGTTGTATCGGTAGTATTAGTTACTGCAACTGAAAGTGGTGCACATCCAGAATATTTATCTAAAACAAAATCAGGACTTGGTAATGAGTTCACTTTAACCATGTTCTGATATGTTTTTGAATTCTCACAACCTTTAGCTTTTACGATCAATGTAACATCGTACAGACCTCCAATACTATATGTTTTGATGGGACTTCTTGTTGTAGAAGAAGTATTATCTCCAAAAGTCCAATTGTAAGTTCCAATATCTGATAAATTTGTAAACGTAGCTTTATCATTAATTGCACAAACTGAATTAGTATCAACATTAAAATCAACTTTTGGTAAAGCATATACAGTAACAACAACTTGAGTTGCTGCACCTCCATTACAATTTTTTGTAAGAGTTACAGTATACGTCGTATCTCCAATTTTTCCACCTTCAAAAACATGGAATGGGTTAGCTGAAGATGAAGTTGGTTTTCCATCTCCAAAATCCCAAACGCGTGAAAATGAACTATTAGGATCTCTAAATGACACAGAAAATGGAGCACACCCAGTTAAAGTCCCGGTTGTAGTTGTGTATTGTATTGTCGGGTTACATTGTGAAAAATAATTCTCAGAAATTAGAAAAAAAGACAAACATAGCAACAACGTAAAAGTTGTTGATGAACTGATTTTATGTAAAAAATCGTTCTTTATGTTCATCTTTTTTTAATTAGTTAATTATTTCTTTTTCTTAATGTTTGCAATAAACTCTAATGCTTTTTTTAAACCGTCAAAATACAAAGTAATATACAATAAAATGCTAAATATCCAAATTACTGAAATGTTAAATCCATATGTACTTTGCAGATTTCCGAAAATACTTTTATTTGGTGAGAAAAAATGAGTTCTGAAAGAACCATTCGGATCTGCATCCATAAAAATTGGATCTTTTTTCTGAATTAAGTAGTTGTCTTTAATGATGATTTTATTTTTCTCAACTGACTTCGTTACTAATTCATTCAAATAATCATTTGTGTAATCGTCTTTCGCATCCACAAAAAGTTTTTGTTTTTCAGGGGTATCTTGCATTTTTTGTAATGCAAGCATTTTCTTACCATTTACTACATTGAATATTTCAGAATAATAATCTAATAAATCAGTTAAAATCTGTTTGGTTTGATCAATTGAATTATCATTTAAATCTTTTGAATTTAAATTTTCTAAACCAGCAAACGAAACCCTTTTTACTCTTTCTTTTTCTAAATTCAATTCATTCTTAATAGTAGTGATTTTATCATTTATTAAAAACTTAACAGAGTCACCTGTTTGACCTTTCAATTCGATACACTCTTCTAACAATTCTTGTAGTTTAGGAATATAATAAGCTTGTTTAAAAGAAGCCATACTCTCTTTTTTCTCTAATTCGAATATGTCTTTTTCATAAGGATTATTCATAAATTGATCTACCATCAATCCTTCAAATGCCCAACGTGAAACCATCACTTCTGCTATAGCAGGTACGTCTTCTCCACCACCAATTGCTCTGTTTAATTTATCAAAACTAAACATTGCTCCACCTAATATCATTTGTGGAATTACAATCAATGGGATAAGTATATAAATTGTAACTGCAGAATTGAAACTTGCTGAAATGTTTAATCCTAATAAGTTTGCAAAACATGAAACAGTAAATAACATCCACCAATAATCCCAATACATACCATGTATGCCAACAATTGAGTTCCCAATTATTACAAATAATAAACTTTGTATAGCAGATAATGAAAATAAGATTGTCAATTTTGAAACTAAATAACTTGACTTACTTAAATTCAGAAATTTCTCTCTTTTTAAAATTTTCTGATCTCTAAATATCTCTTCAGCACTGACAGTCAATCCTATGAATAGCATTACAATGATACTCATAAAGATAAATGCAGGTACATTTTCATTGTCTCTGAAAATATATTTTGCTCCAGGAATTTCGGTATATCGAATTATAAATGATAAAACAAATGCTAACAATGGTGCTTCAAGTAAATTGATCCACAAATATTGTTTGTTGCTTAATTTTGAAAATAAATCTCTAGTAGCAAAAATCTTAGCTTGTTTAAACCATGAGGGGATACTTAAATTAACTTCAGGTTGTTCGTTTACAATCTCACCTTTTTCAAAAGAATTTGATTTTAAATATAACTGATGCCATTGTTCAGGCGATACCTTTCGTTTTTTAGTATAGTTACCATAATCATCGACTATTTTAGCTTCGATGATATTAAAAATTAATTCTGGATTTACGTTACCACATACAACACATTGACCTTGATCAGCATTTGCTTGTTTATCAGCTTGTTTAAAATAAACTACTGCCTCTACTGGATTTCCGTAATAAATTTGATATCCACCAACATCCAAGAAAATAATTTTATCAAACATTTTGTAGATATCAGAAGAAGGTTGGTGAATTACAACAAATATTAACTTTCCTTTTAAAGTTAATTCTCGTAGTAAGTCCATTACGTTTTCAGAATCTCGTGATGATAATCCTGAAGTTGGTTCATCCACAAATAAAACTGCTGGTTCACGTATTAACTCTAAACCAATATTCAGACGTTTTCTTTGACCACCTGAAATTGTTTTTTGAAGTGGATTACCCACTTTTAAATCTTTACGTTCTGCAAGACCTAAACTGTTAAGGACATTCATCACCTTATCCGTGATTTCCTCATCCGTTAAATCTTTGAAACATAATTTAGCGTTATAAAAAAGGTTTTCAAAAACCGTAAGTTCCTCAATTAATAAGTCATCTTGTGGTATATACCCAATCAGACCTTTTACTTTGTCTTTTTCTGTATTGATATTAATACCATTGATAAGTACTTCTCCTGAAGTCACAGCATCAATACCAGACAATGCATTTAATAGTGTAGTTTTACCCGCACCACTAGCCCCCATTAATCCTATTAATTTACCAGAACCTTCTGAAATATTAATATGTTGTAGTCCCATAGCTCCATTAGGAAACTGGAAACTAATATCATCGGCATGAAAAGATAATTTTACACCATCTCCATCTGCCATAAATTTAGCAACAACATCACTATAGAATACTGGTTTACCACCAGGTACTTTAATAGTACTACCCGTTGCGAAAAGATACATTCTTGAAGGGTTTACTGGTAAACCATTTAGGATAATATCACTTTTACCTGTATATTTTAAGAAATATAAATCTTCCGAAACAACTTTTAAAATGAGAATGTTTCCATCTAGTTTCGAAGAAATATGTTTACAAGAAAAGTTCCATTCTTGATCATCTCCATTGATAACCATAATTTCAGGAACCTCTTTTAATTCTTCCGTTTCCTTGATACAGAAGTCAACTATAGCTTGGAATTCTGCCTCTTCAAATTTAAATACTTCAGAAACCGTATGAATAATTGCCATTCTCTGTTCAGTAAATGAACGGTCAGCAGCAATCAACTCTAATAAACGTACAAGTACAATGACTTTTTGTTTCTGAGTAAGTGTTTTATTAATTTTTTTACAAATACCCAATGTTTTCACTGAATCTTTTACAGATGTCAGTTTTTTAACAGGATTTCCATTTTCGTCCAATTCTACTGGACCTACAAATTCATCATAAAGAGCCAAGTACTCTTTTACTAAGTCCTCACTTAATTGGAAGTAAAGAAATTCTTCCACAAATTTTCTTTCACTTTGTGAAGCGCCATCATCTTGTTTTGCGATAATGGCAAACAATTGCATCAGGGCTTTTAATATTTCCTCAGACATTTTACGAGAATTTTGTGTTAATTAAAGACAAAATGCTGGACAGTATAAAATACTATCCAGCACTATATAAATCAACAAATTAATTAATCTTCAATAAATTTGAATGGTACTTCTACGATTTCAGAATATTCTTCACCAGCTTCTTGCATATCTTCATCATCCTCTTCATAATGCCATTCTACCGTAATGTTTTTTCCATCATTGTGTAAATCTTCCAAACGCATCAAGATATCTAAAATAATTTTAGAAGATGCTGTATTGAAATAAGTCATTTTAAATACAAACGTAGATGCATCATTTGCGTCATCTCCATACTGAGCAATCCAATCAAACACTGGTGCATAAAATGTAGAAACGTCCTCTGGTAAAGATTTACCAGAAAATTCAAATTTCCCTGCTGCTTTATCTAAATGGATTGCAGGAGTATCATCCGTTTTTGCAATAATTAATGGTTCCATATTCTTTATAAAGTTTAATTATTATTCTTCATTTTTTCTACTAATTCTTGACTTCAATAAGAAGAAAGAATTGTTTTCATCAACTGGTTCAAAATGGTATTCTAATTGATTTCCTGTTTTACGAGCAATATCGATGAAACCTAAACCTGCACCTCCCTTTTCAGAAATAGCAGTTTCTCTCATTTTATGTTTGTGTAATTCTTTCAAACCATCTTTATCTAATGAATTGATGTTATCAATCATTTCTTTTAATCCAGCGATATTTTCGTTTGCAATACCATTTCCAGATGTAATGAAATACTCATCGTCATCATTACCAATAATGAAAATACCAGTTTTTGCTAATCCTTCTTCCAAATTGTCAGAAGCAGTAGCTGTATCATCATCAGCATGTTTAGCAATATTTTGCAAACACTCTACCATTACGTGGTATACCTTTTTCTTTATTTTACCATCTTCTTCAATTTTATCTAAGTTTTTCTCAGTCATTGAAGTAAATGCTTTAGTTATTTCTTGAGTTACCTCACCTTCATAAGCTAAAGTTAATCTTTTATCTACCATCATTCTGTGGAAATTTACCACAAACTTCATGTATTCAGACTTGTCGTGAAGTCCTCCACCATTCAACTCTTCCATAGGTTAAAGCTAATTAATTGTTGTTTACGATTTATTACTTATTAAAGAAGTTATTCATTCTACATTGTTAGTATTCGATTCCGATGAAAAGTACATCGTCCATTTGTTTGTGTGGACCTTGCCATTCATCAAATGCAGCAACTAAAGCATCATGAACTCCTGAAATATTTTTATCTTTATTTTCTACTAAAATTTTACGAATTTTCTTAGGACCAATTTTTTTCAAATCATTTGGATCTGGACCACCGAATTGATCTGGGTAACCATCAGAACATACATAAACTCTGTCTCCTTTTTCTAACTTTGTCTCAAAGTTAGTAAACACGTCTCTTCCTCGGTATTGAACCCCACCAATTGGATATTTATCACCTTTTAATTCTTCTAATTCTTCATCCGGTTTTTGATTGTGTCTCACAATATATAATGGTCTGTGCGCACCTGCAAAATGCATTTCACCAGAAGGTAAATGCACACGTAACATACCTACATCCATACCGTCACGTTCATTTTCTCCACCTTCTTGACCTTGTCTTAATGTTCTAACTACAGAGGCATGAAGCTGATCTAACATCACTGAAGGTGTAGGTGTGTCATGGTGGATAATTTCATTCAAGATTAATGAACCAATTACAGAAAGTAACGCTCCTGGTACACCGTGTCCTGTACAGTCAACCGCAGCGAAATATACGTATTCTCCTTTTTGAACGATGAACGGGAAGTCACCACTTACCACATCTTTCGGACGGAATAACATAAAAGACTCCTTAAACACATCTTTTAATACTATCTCTTTTGGCAAGATTGAATTTTGAATACGTTTTGCGTAGTTAATACTATCTTGAACTTTTTGATTTGCTTCTTTGATCTTATGTTCAGCTAATTTAGCTTCGGTAATATCATGCAAAATCATCAAGATAGACTCTAACAAACCATCTTCACCAGATTCAGGTAAAGCATTTACCTCCATAAATAGTTTCTCACCATTTAAGTCGATGAATTCCATTTCGGTTGAAACGTGACTATTTTTATCTTTTAATTCTTCAATAATTTCTTTCCAACGACTTACTATAGTGTCATCTAAAGGAATATTTTCGATGTTTTGAGCTCTAAATTGATCTGAAGATTTACCTGTGTACTTTTCAATAGCAGGGTTAATATAACTGATATCTCCCATCAAATCAAAACGCAATATGATATCTAAAGAGTTTTCAGATAAAGCCTGCATTTTTGCTCTTTCTCTTTGTTCCTTTTCCGCTTTTTTACGTTCTGTAATATCACGAATATTAAACAAGATACCATTAATAGAAGGATTATCAACTAAGTTACGACCTGTAGTTTCAACCCAAGTCCTTGTTCCATCTGGTTTTAGATAGGTATATTGAGCTGTATATACATTACCGGGATTGTATCTTAAATCTTCAAATAATTTACGAACTGTTTCTTTACCTTTCGGGTGTACGCGATCAGTTTCCATTGATCCAACTAAATCATCTGGGTTATATCCTAAGATGTTTTTAATAGATGGACTCGCGTATTTTACTGCACCATCTTCATCATATATATTGATGATCTCAGATGCATTTTCTAATAATACCTGTGTACGTTGTTGAGATTTATTTACCTCTTGAATTTGAACTTCTAACTCACGGTTAGTACGTTCAATCATCTCCTGGTTTTCTTGCATTTGACGGGCATTTTCCATCAACTGCTCACTTTGCTCACTTAACTCAGCACTCATCTTTTGAGACTCGTTCAATAATCGAACAGTTTTCTCATTTACTTTCACGTTAAAGATTGTACGTGCAACTATATCACTAAGTTCTTGTATAAATTTAACTTGAAGTGGAGTAAATTTCTCAAAACCTGCTAATTCGACAGCACCATAAACAACTTCATTTGTAATTAATGGTACTATTAAAATACAAGAAGGCTTTCTATCTCCTAACAAACCTGAGGTTACAGTAACATATTCATCTGGAATTTCTGTTCTGAAAACTATATCTTGTTCAATTGCTGCTTGACCAACTAAACCTTGACCAAATTTAAATTTGGCGCTTAAGTATTTCTTTTTATTATAGGCATAACTTCCAACCATTTCAATGAAAACATTATCTTCATCGTCATCGTTTACAATGTAGAATGCTCCTTGAATAGCATTAATTTTTTTAGTAAGATAAGCTACAACTTCTTCACTTAATTGAACTAATTCTGTGTTGCGTCTTAAAATCTCACTAACTTCAGCTACACCAGATATAATCCAGTTTCTTTCAACTTCATTTTTATTTGCTTCAAGCAAACTCTTGCGCATTTCTAATAATGCTTTTCCTAGCAAATCTTTCTCCCCGTTTGGTTCAAATTCTGAGTTAAACTCACCTTTACCAATTTCCTCTGCAAAAGCTGCTGTTTTCTGTATAGTTTCAGTTTGAGTTTTAACAGTTAAACTTAAATTTGAAATTTTCTGATAAAATTTCGATCCTAAAGTCAACGAATAAAGACCTAAAATCAACGGCATTAAATCAATAAAATATACATAGTTATCAGCACTATGTAATTTTCCTAACCCATCTAATGACAAAGAATATTCAGAATTTGATATTAACAAAATCCAAATCAATATTAAAATCCCTAATCCAACTAAAAAAGAATAGGCAAAATATTTAACTAATATTTTTCTTTTGTGCACTGTTCTTGCTGCATTCATAAGCTCAATTTTTAAGAAAGTTTAGAAAGTAAAACTTCCTCTAATTTATTTGACAATTCTTTTATAAACTGCTCATCATCAGTTGTAAAATTCTTAAATGATGCTAATTCAATTACTCCTAAAACTTCCTCGTTTCTTTTGATTGGAAAAATCAACATAGAAGAAGGAGTTGCGTTTCCTAAACCAGATAATATTTTGATATATCCATCGGGAACATTTTGAATATTAATCATTTTACCTTCTTTAGCTACTTGTCCAGAAAGACCTTCACCAAATTCAAATTCTATCGTTTCTGATTCTGGCAAATGATAAGCATAGCCAACTATAAATTGAAGTAAATGAATACCTTCTTTTTCTTTTGCAATAAAAAAAGCACCTTGAGATGCATCTAATTCTTTAGCAACAGACCAAAGAAAATCCTTCGCCAAATCTTTTACTGAAGTAGCGTTCTGTATTTTACTTAATACATTTTCAATTCTTCCAGAATTCATACGTATTTCTAATTTCGTTCTAATTTACGCAATATAACGTAATCGACAAATTTTATATTAATTATTTTTTAAACTACGTATACATTTGTACGTATATACTATCTTTTTTAACATCTCTCATAGCTAAAATGGTCCTGGTTTCACTCACCATCCGATTCCATCCAACAACTATGAAAAACGCATTTTCTTCTAATTTTTCATTTTTCAAAAAATCAGTAACATATCCTCTTTTAAAATTAACAAAATTCTCTCTAGATAAGTAAGGAACATAGTTAAAATTACTATTAACTCTTGTTAATATATTCGCCACCTCGTGATGACAGGCATCTTCTCTAAAACGATTACCCACTAAAAGAGTACATTTTGTTGCTGGAAATTTTCTGTATAGTTCTGTTAAAATATCGATTATTGGTGCGATGCCAACATCTGTACAAATGAGATATATATGTTTATTTCTTACAGTTTCTAAATCCACACCACCATACTCACCTTTCACTTGAATTTTATCCCCAAATCTTAAATTATGGATGAGATGTTCAGATACAATTCCTCCTGACTTTTCTTGAATTAAAAATTCAACTCGACCTGATTTATCTATATTTTCAACAGAATATGACCTTTTATATTCTACATTGTTAATTGTTACATGGAAAGAAAAGTAGGTTCCAAATTTCTGTCTATGTAAGAATTTTACAGGATTATCGATCGAAAAAATCAATTTATATGTTAAATGATTTAGTTTTACCCTTCCTTCAAACTTTAATTCAAGTTCATTAGAAACTTCTACAGAATGAGTTTGATTTATTATAAGATTTTTTGTAGTCTTAATTAATTCTGTAACGCCAACACTTCCAACAACTGGAAAACGTTGCATAACATCATCCAAGTGTGGAGCAGCATCCATTTCAAGCGTTAAATCAATGCCTGTATCGTGAAAATAATGTTTACCACCTTTAAACAATTCGGATGTAGTTACATCATATACTAATCCTTTGTAAGCAACATAAATTGTAGAAGAATTTCTACCATTATGTAACGCAAGTTCTTCGTTTGAAAAAACCTTCAATTTCTTGATTTATTTTAAACTTACCAAAAACTTACAAATGTCATCAATGTTCATTATTTGATCCATCGTAGCTGCTTTGATAGCTGCATCAGGCATCGTTTTAATGGTTGCTTCTTCTGGATTTTGTGCGATACAAAACGCACCTCTTTCTTTCGATTTACGAATTCCGTCTGCTCCATCAGTGTTTGCGCCAGAAACAATTACACCTACCATTTTATCCTTATAAACATAAGATGCGGTATCAAAGGTTAAGTCAATAGATGGTCTTGAATATTTTACCATTTCATCCGTAGAAAGTGAAATTGTATTACCAAGTTCAACATACATATGATAATTTGAGGGAGCCAAATACGCTATACCCGGTTTGATTTGTTGTTTATCTTCAGGTTCGATTACTGGAATATTTGATTTTATTGAAAGTGCTTCAACGAAACCATTTCTGATATGTTTTAATCTATGTAGAGCCAAAAATACCGGATAAGGATAATCTTTAGGTAATGCTGCTAATATTTTAACTACTAATGGGAAACTTCCTGCCGATCCGCCGATTACAACCGCTTTGTAATTTCTCATAACCTATTTTAGTATAATTTTTTTTGATAAATTTTTTCCTCTAAAGAAAATGTGTTGTAGTGTTCAACAGATTTACACCAAGCAATCGTTTCTTTAGATCCAACAGCAAGGAAACCACCTGCAGACATACATTTTGCGAATTTCTCAACCACCTGATCTTGTAATGGTAAGTTGAAATAAATCAAAACGTTTCTACAAAGAATTATATCAAAACGTTGAAATTGTTCTCCTTGTACTAAATCAAATTTTCTAAAAGTAACATTACGCAATAAATCTAAATCCATCATTGCATAATCACCGTTTACTTTAAAATAATCTGTTAGTTTTTTGGTTCCACCATACTTTTCGTAATTAAACCCATTTAATTCCATATTACGAACAGGGTATTTACCTTCTTGTGCCTTTAAGATTACATCTTCATTGATGTCACTTGCAAAAATACGTGCTTTCTCATATAAACCAGCTTCTTTCAAAGCAATAGCCATAGAATAAACTTCTTCGCCAGAAGAACAAGCAGCATGCCATATACGAATAGTAGGATAATCATTGATGACAGGGAAGACAGTTTCTTTCATTTTTTTCCAAAAAGTAGGATCACGAAACATCTCGGTAGTGTTTACAGTAACTTCTTTTAGGAAAAGTTCATAAAAAGGCTTGTCAGAAACCACTTTATCGATTAGCTTCTGCATATTTTCGAATTTATAGATTTCTAAAATACGTGATAACCTTCTTTTAAAAGAAGATAAAGCGTATTCTCCAAAATCAAAACCATACGTATTTTTAATACTGGCTACTAAATTTCTAATATCTTTAATATCAATCTCTTGCTCCATAAAACACCTACTAACACGAAAATAATCATTCAAAAATACGAAATCTCTTTTATTTATCTATACAATTTGAATTGTTATTGATTAAGATTAAAAAAGATAGTTCATTTACTTATAAAAAAATGAAAGTCAAAAAGAAAAAATAAAACTAAACTAATTCTAAGTAAAAACAAAAGGCGCTTCAAAAAAATGAGCGCCTTTTGATATATATTAAAATTAATAAACTATTTAACTAAAGTTGCAAATTTTATCACCTTTACAACTTCACCATTTGCATTTTTAATAGGGTTATAAACAGCATTTAAAATGATTGTTTCTCCTAATGCGTTTACACGTTCGATGTGTGTAGAATGGAAAGAATTACCAGCAGCAAGGTTAATCCATAAATTTTTATATTCCTCTGTATTTTGAATCTCCTGAGAAACAAACATTCTATGGTGTTTATTAAAAATATCTGTCATACTATAATGCACCGTATTTAAGAAATTTTGATTTGCATTCAAAATAGTTCCATCTGGTGTGAATTCTATCACCGCCATTGCTTCGTTTAGACCGTTTAAAATACTTTCTGTTTCAGCATTTTTTTCTGCAATGGTTCTACTTTGGTATTCCATTTGTTCTTGCGTCGCTTCCATCTCCTCCATATTTTGACGCATCTCTTCTTCTTGTTGGCGCATTTTTTCTAGCATTTCATTCATCTGCATCTCTTTGCGTTGCATTTCCTCTTGCGTAGCAGCCATTTCTTCCATGTTTTGACGCATTTCCTCTTCCTGAGCACGCATTTCTTCAGTTTGCTGCTGTGATTGCTCTAATAAGATTCGAGTACGTTCATTCACTTTAGAAGTAGATAAAGTAGATGCAATACTTTCTGCTAATTTATTTACGAAATCAATATGATATTGTTCAAATAAATTGAAAGAAGCAATTTCTATTACCCCAAACGTTTCATCATTCACAGTTAATGGAACTATTAAGAAAGAGTTTGGAGTAGCACCACCCAATCCAGAAGTAATTTTCACGAAATCAGAAGGTACATCTGTTATGTAAAGCGTATCATTTTCTTGCCATGCTTGACCAACAAGGCCTTCACCCTCTTCAATACGCATATGTAAATATTTCTTTTTATTCCAAGCGTAACAAGCAATCAATTCTAAATGTCTATCTGAAGGATTTGTATCATTAACAATAAATAATCCTCCTTGATTTGCATTTAAATATTTTACTAAACCAGAAATAATATCGTCAGCTAGTTTAGACATTTCTTGGTTATTACCTCTTAAAATTTCACCAAATAAAGCCAAACCTTCAGTAGTCCAATTACGTTTTTTATCATCCTCAGCAACTTTTACTAAGTTTTCACGCATAGATAACAACGAAACACCTAAACCATCTTTTTCACTGTCAACATTGTAGTTTGCTAATAAATCACCATCTCCAATTTTTTGAGCAAACTCAGATTTTTCTTTCAACCCGTTTACTAGTGTTTTCATTGAACGAGACATATCTCCTATTTCATCTTCAGAATTTAACTCAACAACATCAATTAAATTACCAGTAGACAATTCAACAACATCATCTTTGATTCTGTTGATGTTAGACGATATTCTAGTTGCTAAAAGATAGAAAATGTAACATATGAAGATTACTATTGCTATAACAGAAATTATCAAAATCAATAAATTCTCAACAAAATAATCCCAAGTAAACTTAGCCTTCGGTATAAAAGTTAATACATTCCAATCTTTACCTTTGTAAATATACGCCCCATGTCCAGTAGTTTTAGCAACAATATATTCATCTGAATTGATTTTTTTACCATTATAATCAAATGAAGCACCGCCATTAAAATCAGCTTCAGAAATTTTTGTATTATTCAATACTAATTTATCAGCATCAGCATCAATCGTTTCATTTAATTGATTAGTAACAACAAGAAAAGTTCCAGGTACATTTTTATTCAATAAATCTTGTGTTTCTTTACGAATACCTTGAGTTACCTCAGCCCAATTAGCAAAGTTGTACCAAACCCCAACAACTTCACCATTTTTAGCTTTGATAGGAGCAGCAAATGCCATACCCCAACCATTGTTTCCGTTTACACCAGCAGATAATTTATTAATCATGAAATCAGAATACCAAGCACCACCTTCAGGTCCCGAACCAGAAATACATGTTCTAAACCAATCCTCGTTAGCAAAATTTCTTCCTAACAAATCACGGTTATTAATTACTTTACCGGTTTTATCAATTGTATTAGTAGCTACAACATTCCCTTTAATGTCTGTGATCATCATTAAATCATATAATACATAGTAGCTTACCATTGTATTGATGAAATCTTGTGCATCACCAGATACTGTATCAGAAGCAGCTGTTTTAATAGCTAAACGGTTAAAAGCAAATGCTTGAACATCTCCGAAACGTTCGTAGAAATTACGATCAATTTTTTCGATTACCGAAGTTGCGTTCGCCTTAGCCAAGGTCTCATATTGAGAGTTTGTACTATTAATAGTAGAAACTACGATATATCCCAACAATAAAATTGTTGATACAGACATAATTAGTATTGACGTATACAACACCTGTTGCGCAATACGAAGTTTTTTAATGGATAGAAAATTCATAACCTACATTTTATTACTTACACAATATTAGTATAATATATTTTATAATACTAAAAAATTACCATTTGTAAATCATCGCCAATCCTAATGTAGTTTGGCTGTTGTTATTATACACTCCTTTATCGTTCATAAATTGCTCGTTTCCTTCACCTCTCTTAGAATATGAATCAAAACGTAATTCAGGTTTTAACAATAAATGTCCATCAGCTAGAGTAAAATTTCCTGTTAAAGTATATGATTGAACATTTGTTGCTCCAATATATTGGACACCTTGTGTATTGTCAAAGAATTCTGCTCTAACCCCTAGACCAAAACTTTCGTCAAATGCATAATTTGAATATAATGCTGCACCGCCCCAATATTTCGTATTGTTTTTATCTGACGAGAATCCTTGAGCAATATTCGTTCCTACCAATAATTTCTCAGTTAATTGGAAAGTAGCAGTCAAATCCACCATTTGTTTGAAATTTTTTAGTGTATCTTCATCATTAAAGTTTGTTACACCAGACTCGTTTCCACCAATATAATTCACATAAATTGCAACACCTTCTTTTGGAGTTAATGCAATTTGAGCAATTGCAGTTTTAAATTTATTGTTATCATAAAGATTATCCCAATTGTTTACAACACCAACCATTGCTTTAACTTTATCATTAAAAGTATATTCAGACTTTAAACCAATATGATAGAAAGGTCCATTATTGAATAAGTTAGATAACGAGTAGTTAAAATTAATTGGTGCATCAATCACTTCATATCCAATATGAGTTCCAAATTGACCAGCAGTAAATTTTAACTTATCTGTCGCATTGTAAGAAAAATAAGCTTGTTTGATTGCTAAAGCTGTCGTTCCTACACCTGCACCAAATGGACCTATTTTATTTCCATAATTTCCTAAATCAGCATTTGGTCCAAAAGTTAAATCTAAAACAGCCTCTGAATTTTTATTTGTATATCCAATTTTAGTTTGAACTAAACCTAATTGAAATTGATTCGCTTTTTGGTCGAAAGCACGTGCAGCACCAGAAGCTCCAGTATTACTTCCGTTTTGAGGATTATTAAAATTGAAAAAATAATAACTATCTAAATAACCAGAGAAAGTAAAAGTACCATTGTCTTCGGTAGACTTAGTTGTATCTGTTTGAGCAACAGACTTAAAAGATCCAGCTAACAATAAAGCAGCGATACCAATTTTAGTAATTTTCATAGTGTTTAATTTACGTATAAAATTTTTATGCTAAACTACGTCATATGCTCAAATAAAAATATAGGTTAAATAACGCATTTTTAAATCTAATTGTAAAAATATCATTGTTTTTAACAAAAGAAAATTGTAAGCAAAATAACTATCTTTGTAGTATGAGACTATTATCCGTTCATTTTCAACAAGTTTTATTTCGAATTTATATTTTAACTATACTTATCTTAATGGTAATCAGGACGGATGGTAAAATTCGATTAGCTAAAACTATTTGGGGATTTAGAGGTGATCATTTTGTACATTCTACGATTTTTATTCCCTATATGATAATCATCGGATTCATTTATCCTTCGGAAAACAATCTCTATCTAATTACTAAAAAGCTACCTTTAGCCATCGCCTTTGGTGCTTTTTGTGAAAGTTTACATATATTTCTTCCTTATAGAACGTTTAGTATTTTCGATTTCTTTGCTAATTGTTTTGGGATTTTAATGGGATTGGGTCTGAGTTTTTTCAGTAGAAAGTTATTAGTGGAAAGTAGAAAGTGAAAAATAATAAGTAGAAAGTAAAATGTGGAAAGTGTCACCTCCCCTGCCCCTCCTCACTTCGACAAGCTCAGTGTTAACAATCGAGGGAGAGTTTGGAAATTAATTCTTTTTCAGTGGAATTTTGTAAAGTAAAGAAAGAAACCAACCCATTTTGTTTTAGTGCTTTTTCTGTGGTTTTTCCCCAAGCGATTATTTTAGAATCAATAGGAAATTTATTTAATTTTAAAAATCCTTCGAGGTTAGAAGGACTAGTAAAAATGTAATATTCAAAGTTTTCATTAATTACGCTTGATTCAACAAAAGTTTGATATACAGGGGATTTACTTTTATTTAGCGTATTTAATTCATTATAAATCGCATCACTACCTTCTAAAGCTCCAATAAATACGATACTTTGCTCTCCTAAAAAATAAGAAAGTTCCGCAGCAAGTAATTGTGGGTTTCCAGAAGTTTTTCCAATAAAGTCTACACGAATTTTATGTTTTGCACATTCATTCGCAGTTGCCTGACCAACACACGCAATTTTCACATTGTCAGGAATTTGAAATTGAGATACAAAATAGTAAACTGCTCTTTTACTTGAAAAAAAATAAACCTCTTCTTTTGGTAATTCAGAAGAGGTTATAGGTTTAAAAGTTAAAAAGAATGTGCTAACTAATTTGATATTAT
>JBILUY010000307.1:0-2537 GCA_044370735.1 Crocinitomicaceae bacterium
TTTTGATAGCCAATAACATAAAGGGATGGCAATTATGAAAAGAATTGTTGTTGTGATAAAAGCAAGCTTTGCAGATAGCCATAATGGGGATAGTTCTACCATTTTTAATATATTTATTTTTTTGTTATTTTTTCTGTGTATCCGTAATACTCTAAAATATCGATGCTATTTTGAAAAGAAATAAACTCATAGAAGTTTGAAGCACTGTTTTTACCTTTTGCCTTTTTTAGAATTACACAGCCTTGCTCCAACGGTGAATAATTTTCTTGAGGTATGATATAAAATCTTCCTCTTTCTTTTTTCATTGCAGGAGAAAGTGCTTCCGATAGGGCTATTATGGCAATGTCAACTGCGCCAAAAGTTGCAAATTGTGCTGCTTGAGCTACATTATCACCATAAACCAATTTTGGTTTTATTTTTTTGTAAATTTTATTTCTTTTTAAACATTCAATAGCTTTTGCACCATAAGGAGCTGTTAACGGATTTGCAATGGCAATTTTTTTTACGTTTTGTTCTGTAAGTGCTTCTAATTTTAAATCATTGACTTGAATTTTTTTACTCCACAGAACGATTTTACCTATTCCGTACATTTTAACTTTTGAAATTGTCAAACCGTTATTTTTAAGCTTTATAGGGAAGCTCATATCTGCTGAGAAAAACAAATCGAAAGGTGCTCCATTTTTGATTTGTTCATAAAATTTTCCTGAGGAACCATATGTTACTTGAATATCAATTTCTGGATATTCTTTTTTGTAAATTGATACTATAGAGTCCATAGCTGATTTCAAGTTTGCAGCAACAGCAATTGTTAATTTTTCTTTTTTTTGAGGGCTAAAAGCAACTAAAAATAAAGTGCTAAAAGCGATTAGAATTATCTTTTTCATATTGAATTTATTTGTGTTGAATAATATTAACTACCATTTTTTAGTAAAAATTTCTGGATTAAATGTGATAATAAGATAGGTCCATATTGGAGTTGTGTTTGATTTTCCTCCACGAATAATCTCCATGCTTTTAGATGCTAAAAGGCATGAAAAACCGAAATCTAGTGTTGAAATATCATTGAATTTGAATTTTAAAGACAAGTCGTTCTCAAATCCTAAATAAGGGTTTATTACTTGTTCTTTTGTGTTAAGCACTTTGTTTTGAGAGTAAAATAGATGAGTGTCTGTTCGTAATGAAAATTTATCATTGACTTGAAAGGTTAAAAATAAATAAGGATTGATTAAACCTCCATTTTTAGTATCTTTTGGAAAAGTTGTAAAATAATCCATGTTTCCCATAAATTTCCATGTGACACCATAGAGCGGGATAAATGATCTTGATTCTGAAGTTTTGATGGTAGCGTTATCTCCACTCATGTATTCAAAACCTAAACGTCCGACCATTTTTTTGATTTTATATTGGATTTCTGGTTGTAAATAAAAAGCGTTAATTTTTTGACCAGATTGTAGTCTTCCATATTGATAGTATCCGCTCATTGTTAGGTATAGGTTACCTCTTTCAAATTCGATTCTACTTCCTGAAGTCCCTCTTATGTATAGTGTGTTTAGTGCTGATTTACTCTGGTAACCATCTGCACTATTGATTGTTGTGAGAGTAAAATTGTAAGGTAGGTTGATTTTTAAATAATGAATTTGAAGAGATTTATAATTACTAAATGAAGTAGGGTTAAAATTTGTGCCATAAATATTTTCTGAACTTTGATTAAAAAAGCTCATTAATTCTGAATTTATTTTTTCTTTTGAATATAGAAGATTAATTCCATCATGAGCTCGACCTGCTTGACTCCAATTTGCGGCCGAAAATAATCGACCATTATCTAGTTCTACGGTTTGTCTTCCTAAACGTATAGTAAAATGATCTGTTAAATCTTGGTCCACAAAAGCTTGAAAAACATTTAAAGACCCTGTAATTGAGGTTTGACCATATTGCCCCCATACTCTTAGGTCTTGTATGGATGTATGAAACTTAAATTTATTTTGAGTATATGTTATATTTATTCGGCTTCGTTGTGAGGTGAAAAAAGCAGGTGTGGCTGTGTCATTTGGCAATTGACGATATCCGTTTCTAAATTCTGTTCTTGGTCTAAATTCTATACCGATTGTAAAATTTTTATTTTGATGAATCTCTTTTGTATTGAACTCATATAATGTTTTTAGTGAGTCTGCTTCGCGTTGATTTATTATTTTTTTAAATAATAACAGTTCAAGTGTGCTGACATTTGTTTGTGCTTTTATTAAATTGTTTATTATCAAAATAAATAAAATTCCTAATAGGTTTTTAAAATTGTTTTTTTTCATGGTTTAAAATTTTATGTAAATAAAAAAATAGATTTCAATATGTTTTTAAAAGAATATCGATAGTAACAAATTAATCTAAGTTTATTTTTTGAATAAATGAGCTTAATTCCCTTAGAATTGAAAGATACATTTCAATCTCTTTTTCTCCGTGATTAGTAAGTGTTGTACCTCCACCTTCTTTACCTCCAAGTTTTTTTTCTACAAGTGGATGTTTTGCTCGTTTATTCATTTCTT
>JBILUY010000308.1:0-2532 GCA_044370735.1 Crocinitomicaceae bacterium
TCTACTTTCTAGTTCGAGCATGTATTGAAGCAAGTATTCTTCTTTAGCTTTTCCGTTGAAATCTAATTCAACTCTGCTTTGTAAATAAAGATTGTTTAAAGTGTCTTCATAGCTTTCTAATACTTGGTACTTAACAATTTGAGATATACCAGCCTTATCTTGAGGTTTACCGTTTTTCCAATTGTCTGAATAAATAACTTTTTGAATGCGTGGTTTAGTAACTGTGTTGAAATATGAACCCATTTCAACTAAAATATATTTTCGATTACCGGAATCATCTCTATTTAAACGAATTGTAGCATGCCCAGTTGTTCCAGAGCCAGCGAAATAGTCGATTACTGTTACGTTGTTATTGATTTTAGAAACAGAACCAATACAGTCCATTACATTATAAATGGATTTAGGGTAACTAAACAAAGATTCCCCAATAATTGCATTTAAAACGTTTGTGCCATAAACGCCAGCATTATATTTTTTGTCTGTCCAATTACTGAAAATGGGCTTGTATTTACCCTCATTATCGACTTTCAATGATAAGCTGAAATTTGGTGAACATACTAAATTTCCGGATTCAACTTCTTTTAGACAAGATTCATAAGATCTCCGCCAAACACGCTCGGTTCCATCCTTACTTTTTGGATAGAGCCTTTTGTGGCCATCAACAGTATCTCCTTCAGGATAATTTCCTATTGGTGGTTTTTCTATTCCTATAATTTCTTTACTATTGGGGTCGACTAATATTGCGTAAAAACTGTTAGGTCTTCCAATCCTCAGATTACTATCAGCTGTACCAGTTCTAATAAATCCAATACTAGATTCGTCATCAGAATTAGGTTCACCAAATAAAATTTTTTGATTTTTTGGAAGTACAAATATTGCATATTCATGAGTTGTTGAAATATTTGTACCCGTTAATCCTGCCCCTGCTGGGTGATGGTTGACAATTACAGTATTTCTATCAAAATCAAAATAAAGATCATCGATCAATTGAGACAATGGTATAAATTCTGTGTCGTCTATAGCAACTACTAAAATACCATCATTTTTCATCAATTTTTTTGATGACCTTAATCTATTCTCCATAAGAGTAAGCCATGAAGAATGCTTGAATGAATTTTTATACGCAATTTCACTTGCTGATGTGTTGTAAGGCGGATCTATATATGTACAAGAAATGCTATTTCTGTATTTTTCTTCAATTGTATTTAAGGCTTGAAAATTATCTGAATTAATCATTAAGCCATTGGTCACTTCATCCAGATTATCAAACTCAGCTAGCAAACGATCTTTAAATGTAGAATCAAAAAACTTGGTATCAAGAACCAAATATTGTTCAAATACCAACTCTTCAATATTTTTAATATCTAAATCAAATAATGACTTCCACTCTAACAACTGATCTTTATTATTAATAATTTCAGGATAAAATTCTGTTGGAATCTTATCAAGGGTTATACAATAATCTGTACTAATTACAAACTTCTTTTTTAGCCATAATTTCTTTTGGAAGTTTTCTATTTGAGCTAAAAACTCAATTATTTTTTGTGAAACTGCTTTTATAGCTTTAACCTTGCTCAATTGAGCTACAAAGAAATCAGTTTGCTTAGTGTTTACATCATCTAAGTAAAGCACTTCATTCTTTATATAAAAATCTAACTCTCGATTAAGAAAACCGTCTAAATCTTTATGAATAAAGTAATCAAAGCTATTCTTTGACACAAAGTCACCAAAGTGTTTTTCCAACAATGTACGCTTGGTATTCTTTTCGGTTGGGCTCAATGCAAAAACAGATGCAAAAGCACTTGGCACCTTGGTACTAAGTGTTTCTAAAGCTTCATTGATTAATGTTTCTTGCTTTATTGCTTTAGAAACTGGTTCATACATGAAATTAATAAATAATTCACCATCATTTTCTTCCACTGGCAAATATGAATACAACGAAAATTTACGCTCGACATCACCTTGTGACTTATTATTGTTTTGTTCTGTGCTAACTTCTTTTAACTGGAAATGCACTTTTTTCCCATCACCAGTTTTAAAAGTATAGTTCTTGAAATTTTCCGATGATTTGATATAATATTGATCATGATTCGCCCAATGAAGTTTTACTTCTTCACCTTCGTAGGGAATTGCATAAACATCTTTTTTGTATCTACGCATAGATATAAAATCACCATCTTTATAATAGCGGCGGAAAAAATTAGCCAGGTGTGAAAACACTTCTTGTTCAAGTGAATCAGAATTTTCTATAGTCTTTAAACGTTCACTTAATGATTTATATTTAGGTGTGTCCTCAGCAACAATACCTGCATCATCAAGGTTTTTCTTTAGTGTTTTTAATTCATTTTCAATCTCTGTTTTATCAGAAGACTGCGTGTCACTTAAGGCTTTTTTGATGTCTTCAGGTAGTTGCTTTTCAATGAATTCGTTAACCTGCTTTCGTTTTTGATTCATGATTCTGTATATCCCAAAATCTAAATCTGCTTTATTAAGCTCGAAAATATCGTTAAGTACTTCTTTTAATTGGTTGTA
>JBILUY010000240.1:0-3774 GCA_044370735.1 Crocinitomicaceae bacterium
CAATTTTAATCAGTTATGAGTAGAAAGATGAAAGTGAAAAGATGAAATTGTCTAAACTTTTCACTTTCTACTTTAAACTTTCTACTTTTCACTTTAAACTAATACCTCGGTATCCAAGGCTGTTCAGGTGCATTTAAATCTTGGGTTAATTTTCTTGAAAGCACAAATAAATAATCGCTCAAACGATTTAAATACGTCAAAATAAACGGGTCTACAGGATGTTCATCATTCAAATGATCCGTAATACGTTCTGCTCTTCGGCAAACACATCGAGCTATATGACAAAAAGAAACTGTTGTATGTCCACCTGGCAAAACAAACGATTTCATTTCTGGCAACACCTGATCCATATCATCTATCCATTGTTCTAAAGCAGTAACATCTTCGGATTTAATTTCAGGTAATTTCATTGTTGCTTTTTCAGGGTCAGAAGCTAAATGTGAACCGAGCGTAAAAAGTCTGTCCTGAATTTCAATAAGTTGATTCTTATGATTTTCATTTATTGCTTGATCTCTAATCAATCCTATATAGGAATTTAGTTCATCAACAGAACCATAAGATTCAATTCTTAAAGCGTGTTTAGGGACACGAGTTCCACCAATTAGTTGAGTTGTACCAGTATCTCCTTTGCGAGTATATATTTTCATAGGTTTAATAGCGTATTATAAAATGTTCTTTTTCTTTTGTAGATAATGGAATTACAATTCCCATTCTAAACAAATCAAGTGTAAGATGAAAACGTTTATCATCTATAATTTGTTTCCAAGTATCAAACATATCATTTGACCAACGAATATCGTCAATTATAATAATAGATTGATCATGTGTATGTTTTAAAATTTGATTTAGATTATCTAAAACAGCTTTTCCTCTATGATCGCCATCTAAAAAAACGAGATCATACTTTATGGTAAATTCTGATTGAAAAAATGCTTCAAAAGAGTTATTTATAAATTCAATAGTTTTAAAATCAGTCGATTTAAAACTTTTATTATTAATATCAAAAAGCGTTTTACTTCCTTCAATAGTCGTAATTTTCGAATTTGGAAAACCTAAATGAAGTGCTAAAGTCCCAAACCCAAAATTTGTCCCTAATTCAAGAATGTTTTTTGGTTTGTAATGGTTTGAAATTAAATAAAGTAATTTCCAATATTTACCAAACGTACTAGCGTTTTTTGAATATTCACTGATGGTTTTAGGTTTATTTCCTTTTTTTGATCCAGCGCCAAAACGATCAAATAAATATTTGTTTTTATCAGTCAATAATGATTGTTGGAAGGTTTTGAACTTAATTTTATCTGTTTGAGCAACCTCTCCTCGAAGGCAAACGTCTACAAAATCAAAGACAAAAGGGGAGTGTACTTGATGTCTCCCTTGACCTTTAGCTAAGTATTTAATATATTCGTAAATTAAATTCATTTTTGCAAATTAACAAAAAAGATTCAGAATGATGAAGCAAGTTCAAATTGATGAAAGTATAATCGATATTCAACGAGATAAAGTTTTTGGTGTACAACCTGAACTTAAGTTAGTTGCACCTTGTAAGCTAGGGGAGGGGGTTATCACAAGTGACGAGGAGCAGAAGGAACTTTTGATTGATAAATTTGAATCTTCATCTTTAAAAACTACTTTTTTTATACCTGCTTCTGGATCAGGGTCAAGAATGTTTCAATTTTTATTTGATTTTCTAGAAAATCCTACAGAAGAAAATACAAGTCAAGTAGAACGTTTTTTGAATCACGTAGAGGATTTTGCTTTCTTTCATAAATTACCTATTGATATTCGAAAAAAAATTCAAAGCCAAGATATTAATTTAGATGACTTTGTTCGATTTCTCTTAACTGATAAAGGGTTGGGATTTGGAGATTTACCAAAAGGATTAATTCCATTCCATAAAAACGGCCCATTTGTTCTAAATCCCTACCAAGAACAATTGCTTCAAGGATTACAAATCAAAGAGGAAAACACAACCTTTCATTATACAATTAAGGAAACTTTTGAAGATCAGATTAATCAGGAGTTAACTAGTTTGCAAAGAGTTATTGGTCAAGATGTGGATATTAGTTTTTCATATCAAAATCCTTTGACTGACGCGATTGCTTTTGATGATGAACAAAATCCATTGTTGTTAGAAAATGGAGATATTCTTACAAGACCTTCTGGACATGGAGCATTGTTAGATAATTTAAATGAAATACAATCGGATTTAATTTTTATCAAGAATATTGATAATGTTCAACATTATGCTAAATCAAGCTTTTCTCAAGAAACATGGAAGTATCTAGGAGGAATGGCAATTTGGTTTCAAGAAAGAATAAATAAATTGATTAAGTCACCTTCATTAGATGAATTAATTAAATTAAATAATCGATATCAGTTTTTACATCAGCAAGTTATAGAGAACTTAACAGAAGAAGACATTCCTGAATTATTAAATCGTCCTTTCAGAATTTGTGGAATGGTGCGCAATGAAGGACAAGCTGGAGGTGGACCTTTTTGGGTTGAAGAAGAAGGGAAAATTACTAAACAAATTGTTGAAAAATCACAAATTAATTTAAGAGGAAAACAATTTAAGTTAATGGTTCAATCTACTCATTTTAATCCAGTTGTGATTGTGGCTGTAAACAAAGATCTTAATGGGAAACCATTTGATTTAAGAGAGTATTGTGATGAAAGTAAGTATTTTGTAGTGAATAAGAAATACAAAGGAAAAAACATATCTTTTTCTGAATTACCAGGATTGTGGAATGGTTCGATGGCTTTTTGGAATACAATTTTTGTGGAAATTCCTTCAGAGTCATTCAGTCCAGTAAAAACAGTTTTAGATTTATTAGGTACCGCTCATAAAGAGGATTAAATCACTTACTTTTTCTTCGTTTGATTAGAAACTGTTGAAAAACAAAGCTTAAATCTTGGTTTGTATCGACGGAAACGAAATCGATGTTTTGTTGTCCTAATTTAAGCTTTACATTTTCGAAATAAGTATTCACTTTTTCCAAGTATTTATCTTTGAATTCAGAGGGTTGAAGTCTTATTTCTTCATTTGTTTCCATATCAACAATTCGAATTGGTCGATTTGGTAGTTCAAAATCTAATTCATACGCCTTGTCTATTACTTGAAAAACGATCACCTCGTGTTTATTATATTTTAAGTGTTGTACTGCTTCGATAAATTGTTGTTCGTTTTCCGGAGAAAGCATTAAATCACTGAAAAGAATGACAAGACTTCTTTGATGTGTTAGTTCAGCAACAGAATGAAGTGTTTCAATTAGATTCGTTGATGTTGTTGATTTTGGTTGATAATGATGTAAAAATTTCTCAAGTTCTTGGTAAATATAATGTATATGTGCTTGTGAAGATTTTGCTTGAGTATGAAGATTTAATTCTTGATCAAAACAGGATATTCCCACAGCATCACGTTGTTTTTTTAAAATTTCCATCAAAGATGCTCCAGCCAAGATTGCATACTCAATTTTAGAAAAATTATCTCCTTGTTGAAAATACATTGAACTAGATGTGTCAAAAATCAATTGACAACGAAGATTCGTTTCTTCATCGTATTTTTTTGTATATAGTCGATCCGTTTTTCCAAATAATTTCCAATCTATATGTTTGGTTGATTCTCCTTGGTTATAGATGCGATGTTCAGCAAATTCTACAGAAAACCCATGAAATGGACTTTTGTGTAAACCTGTAATAAATCCTTCTACTGCTTGTTTTGCAAGTAATTCTAAAGAACCAAATTGAGCTAATTCCGCACGATTTATTTTACGC
>JBILUY010000162.1:0-5898 GCA_044370735.1 Crocinitomicaceae bacterium
GTATTTAACAACAATATTGAGTAAAACCCCTGCTAAAATTAAGAAAATACCTGCGAATGAACTAAACGGAAGGTATTCATTAAATAAATAAGTTCCGACCAAGATTGCATAGATAGACCCTAAATATTGAAAAGGACTTACGATAGCAACATCACCAAACATAAATGCTTTAGTCATAAAAACTTGTGCTATTTGTGTGAAAATACCTAAAAATAGAATGTATATCCATTCAATCCCTTGAGGTAGAACAAAATCAAAACAAGACCAAATCCCCATAATTGGTAAAGAAATCATAGGAAAGGCAATAACTACATTTAAAGGGTGTTCAGAAGTTTTTAACTTAACAACTGATACGTATGCTATCCCAGAAAATACTGCCGAGATTACACCGACAGTAATCCAAGTATATCCTGAAATGGAATGAAGATGATCAATATCGCTAATTGTGTTTTTTCCCAAACCAATGACAAATACTCCACTTAAAGCGATTATGATACACAACCATTGAAGCCATTTGATTTTTTCTTTTAACCAAATAGTTGCAAATAATAGAGTGAAAATAGGAGCTAGGTATTGTAAGGTGGAAGATATAGCAATAGGTAATTCGTGAATAGTGTAAAAAAATAAAGTAAGAGCTATCATTCCAGCCGTTCCTCTTACCAGTAACCACTTTCTATTTTGTCCTATAATTGAGAGATTTTTTCGTTTTAGAATATAAGCGCTAATCGAAAAAGAGATAATTGATCTAAATAATACTAATTCATGTATTTGAAACGAAGAGTAAACTGGTAAAATACCTGTGTCGGATCCATTCGTTAAGATTTTAACGAAAAAGTTTACAAACATAAAACATAATCCTGATCCTATCATGTAGAGTATGCCTTTGTTTATTTTCATGGGCTAAATGTACTCACTTTGGAGTTGGTTCGCAATATTATCATTCTGTTAATTGTATATAAAACATAGTTTAAATTCATGTTATGAATTAATTTTGAAACAAAATATATCTGTCATGAAAAAAATCATTTCTTTTAGCTTTTTAATGTTTAGTTTTTTATCAATTGTTTCAGCTCAAAAATCAGGTAGTGGAGTAGAAGATTTGGATGGTAATTTGTATAAAACAGTGATTATAGGTAAGCAGGAATGGATGGCTGATAATTTGAAAGTTACAAAATATAGAAACGGTCAACCTATTCCTTTTATTTCTGATAGTACAGTCTGGAGCCAATGGAATTCGGGTGCATATTTGTATTACAAACATGATGTTAAACATGGTGTTTTGTATAATTGGATGGTCATTAATGATGTTCGTAAAGTGTGTCCTACAGGATGGCATGTTCCAACGAATGCTGATTGGGATACTTTAGCAAAATACTTAGGTGGTAATGAAGTAGCTGGTGGGAAAATGAAAGCTAAAATGCATTGGGAGATTCCAAATACTGATGCTACAAACTCATCTGGTTTCTTTGCTTTGCCTAAAGGAAGTTATGGAATTAATGGTTCTTTTAATGGTGTTGGTAGAAATGCTTACTGGTGGACTTCTAACGAAAACGGAGAGTTAAGTGCTTGGGGACGAGAAGTAGGATATAATGACGCACAATTGTTTGTAGGTCATGCAGATAAAAGAGATGCTCTTTCTATTCGTTGTGTCAGAGATTAATTTCGTACATATTTTTAGTTAGTAAGAATTTCTTAACAGATTTTTTGTATATTGGCATACTTATAATTTTAATTTTATGTCTAAAAAGTCTTTTTTAAGTTTTCTTTTTTTCTTCTTAACATTAACTTTTTCTACATTTTCTTTCTCACAAGATCAAGAGGATGAGGATTATGACGATGCTACTTACAGTAGAATTAAGCCGAAACACTCTTTCACAATGGAGCTGGGAATGCCCGTAGGATTTAACAATAAAGGGTTTAAAGGATTCCTTCAAGGAATGGTTAATTTTTCACCCTATTATCATTACAATTTTAAAAATAATGTTTCTGTAGGATTGGGCGCAAATTATAATTTTTTCTGGATCAATCATGTATTATCTCCAGATAAAGATAATGTTGGAGCTATTCATTCTATCGGTGGATTTTTAGAGTTGGGACATGAAAAGTTTTATACAGATAGAGTTGGGACAGATTTTAGTATCAAGGCTGGATATTCTCAGTTAAATTATTATTCTACAAACAATCGAGCATTAGGCTTAGGTACACCCAAACAAAATGTTGCCTTTATTGAACCAACTTTTTCATTAATAGTAACAGCAGATGAGTTTACTTCTTATCGTTGGATTGTTGGGTATGTGTTTCAAAATTACAAGTTTGATCCAACTAAATTAGGGTTTGCAGACTCAAAAGAATATCATACAGATGATTACAGTAAACTAACTCAATTTCTTTCTTTTGGATTTGGGTTCACCTATTATTTCAAACAACATTAGTTTATGTTCGTTGTAGAAAATACAGTTTCAGCCATAAAATCATACATGGTTGAAAGATTAGGTAATTATTATTCTGAACGAGAAATTTCCTATTTTTTTAAAACATCAGTTTGTCATCGACTAAAACTGAATGATGCTGATTTTTTACTCGCTTCCGAACATCGTTTGTCAGAATCAGATTTATTGTTTTTCAGAAGTATTGTAAAAAGATTACAAGAAAGAGAGCCTTTTCAATATATTATAGGTGAAACTTGGTTTTATGACTTGAAATTTAAAATTGATAAACGAGCTCTAATACCACGACCAGAAACTGAAGAGTTGGTAGATGTAATTGTTAAAGAGCATAAAGATAAAACTGATTTAAAAGTGGTTGATCTTTGTTCTGGTTCAGGATGTATAACGATTGCTCTTTCTAAAAACATTACTAATTCAACTGTTTTTGGGGTTGAATTATCACAAGAAGCGATAGATTTAGCTAAAAAGAATGCAGTTCTAAATCATTCTAATGTCTCTTTTTTAAGTGGGAATGTTTTGGAAAACCTACCGTTGGAAATTCAAGAAAAATCGATAGATATTTTAGTGTCTAATCCTCCCTATATTCCATTGAAAGATAAGGAACAAATGGAGAAAAATGTGTTGGATTTCGAGCCCCATATGGCATTGTTTGTTTCAGATGAAAATCCTTTATTATTTTACAAAGCAATCGCAGAACATGGAGTAAAATTCTTGAATGAAAATGGAATTTTATATCTTGAAATTCATGAGAGATTTGGAAAAGAAACGAAAGAAATGTTGGAAACGAAGGGGTACAAAACAGTTAAAATAATTAAAGACCTACAAGGTAAAGATAGAATGATTAAAGCAAGTTTTAATTGATATGGAGGCAAACGAAGCAAAATTAAAAATTGAAAAACTAACTCAAGAATTAAATCACCACAATCATTTATATTATGTTGAAAGTAATCCGGAAATTTCGGATTATGATTTTGATATGTTATTGAATGAATTAATTCAACTTGAAAAAGATTTCCCTCAATTTGCTTCAGATTTAAGTCCAACAAAACGCGTAGGAGGAGATATTACTAAAAAGTTTACTTCTGTAAAACATCGTTTTCCGATGCTTTCACTTGCGAATACGTATTCACGAGAGGAAATTGTAGAGTGGGAAACCAGAGTGAAAAAATCAACTGATACACCAATTGAATATGTGTGTGAACTTAAATATGATGGAGTCGCTATTGGTATTTCGTATAAAAATGGAAAGCTAGATAAAGCTGTAACAAGAGGGGATGGTACTTCAGGTGAAGATGTTACGACGAACGTGAAGACTATTAGAACTATTCCATTGCAATTAAAAGGAGATTTCCCAGATGATTTTGAAATTAGGGGAGAAATCTATTACCCGCTAGCAATGTTCCAGAAAGTAAACGAGGAAAGACGAGAAATAGGGGAGCAAGAATATGCTAATCCTAGAAATCTTGCTTCGGGTACACTGAAACTCCAAGATTCCAAAGTAGTAGCTGAAAGAGGATTGGATTGTTTTTTATATGGTTTATATGGAGAAGATTTACCACTTGAGTCTCATTTCGAAAGTGTATTAAAAGCGAAAGAGTGGGGATTTAAAATTCCGATTGTTAATGAAAAATACATTTTAAAAACTGATTCCATTGATGGAATTATGTCATTTATTGAATATTGGGACAAACAACGTGATTTTCTTCCATTTGAAATTGACGGTGTTGTAATTAAAGTGAATAATTATGATGCACAACAAGAATTAGGTTTTACAGCAAAATCTCCTCGTTGGGCAATCGCTTATAAGTTCAAAGCAGAACGAGTTGAAACTACATTGCAATCAGTAGTTTTTCAGGTAGGTAGAACAGGCTCCATCACACCAGTTGCAAATTTAGAACCGGTACAGTTAGGAGGTACCGTTGTAAAAAGAGCTTCACTTCATAATGCTGATCAAATAGAAAAGTATGATTTACATATTAATGATCGTGTATATGTAGAAAAAGGTGGAGAGATTATTCCTAAGATTGTAGGTGTAAATTTAGAAAAACGTAATAACGAAGTTTCTAAAATTATATTTCCAGAAAATTGCCCTGAATGTGGAACTATTTTAGAGCGAAATGAAGGAGAAGCAAATCATTTTTGTCCAAATGATACAACTTGTCCACCGCAAGTAAAAGGGCGAATGGAACATTTTATCGCTCGTAAAGCGATGAATATAGACGGACTTGGATCGGAAACAATTGATGCATTGTATAAAGCAGGCTTAGTTAAAAATGGAGCTGATTTATATTCATTACATTTCGATCAAATTTATAATTTAGACCGTATGGCTGAAAAGTCAGCGAATAACTTATTGAAAAGCATCGAAGCCTCTAAAAAAGTACCTTTTGAAAGGGTTTTATTTGCATTAGGAATACGTTTTGTTGGCGAAACAGTAGCTAAAAAATTAGCTGCTCATTTTGGTTCGATTGATAAATTACAAATGGCCACTTTTGAGGAATTAATTTCGGTGGATGAAATTGGTGATAAAATAGCAGAGTCAATTCTTTTATATTTTGAAAAACCTGAACATATTGAAATTATTGAAAAATTAAAAAGTGTTGGTGTCCAATTGGAAGCAGAGATTAAAAAATTAGCATCGAATCGCTTTGAAGGTAAAACATTTGTTGTTTCAGGAGTCTTTTCATCTTTTTCTAGAGATGAACTTAAACAGACAATAGAAGACAATGGTGGTAAAAATGTTGGTTCAATTTCTGCAAAAACTACCTATGTCGTTGCTGGAGAAAATATGGGGCCAGCTAAATTAGAAAAAGCGACAAAATTAGGTGTGACAATTTTATCAGAGCAAGATTTTATTGAAATGCTTAATTAATGATATCTAAAAATAAAGGAATTTTTGTTATTTATGATCAACCTAGCTTTGCTGGGATGAAAATGTTTTTGGCATTTATTATTCTTCTACTTTCTTTTATATTTTTTATTTCATTTCCTTTTGATGAACATTATCTTTCATATTTATCTATTTGGGTAGCAGTATCATTTTTTTTTCTTTTAAGAGAGAAAAAGGAAATAGATTCACACAAGAAAGTGATTATAAATACAATTTACTTATGGAAATTTAAGTCTCAAAAAGAAATTAAAATAAATGGTTTTGAAGCAATTGTAGTCAAATTATTTTGGGAGAATGTGAAAGGTTTTCATGTGAATCGTTATACAGCACACTCTAAACAAGTAATAGGAGGGGCAAGCGTTTTTATTTTGAATATCAAATTAAAGAAATACATTTTATTAGAAACTTTTTCAACTCACGAAGAAGCTAAGTCACTTATCAATTTTTGTACGAACGAACTTAATTTAGAAATAAGAGATGAGTATCAAGAGAGGGTTGATTCTAGTAAAATGAAACGTAAATTTGGAATGTATAAATAGTTGAATATCATTCTTTTTTTTA
>JBILUY010000311.1:0-2530 GCA_044370735.1 Crocinitomicaceae bacterium
TCCTCGGGCTCGCCCCGAAAGAAGCCAACCAGATCCGCGGCAAGGAAATCGGGATGATCTTTCAAGACCCGATGACTTCGCTCAACCCCACCATGACCGTGGGGCGCCAGATCGTCGAGACTTTAAGATATCACGAAAATATCACTCCCGAAGAAGGCCGCCGCCGCGCCATCGAACTGCTTGAGCAGGTGCAGATTCCGGAACCGGAATCGCGCGTCGACGCCTATCCGTTTCAGTTCTCCGGCGGGATGCGCCAGCGCGTGATGATCGCCATGGCGATTGCCTGCAATCCCAAGCTCCTGATCGCCGACGAACCCACCACGGCGCTCGACGTCACCGTTCAGGCGCAGATCCTCAACCTCATGAAAAAACTGCAACGAGAGCGCGGGATGTCGATCATTCTAATCACCCACGATCTGGGTGTGGTCGCCCAAATGGCCGACGATGTTGCGGTCATGTACGCAGGCCAGGTGGTGGAATACGGAAACGTGGATTCGATTTTCTTCCACTCCTCCCACCCCTACACGCTGGGCTTGAGGTCCGCCATGCCGGGCCATGAAGAAGGCCCGAAGCACGAAGCCAAACGCAAGCTCAAGCCCATCGAGGGCGCCCCACCGGATCTCTTTCATCCGCCGACGGGCTGTGGCTACGCGGCTCGCTGCCCTTACGCCATGAAAGCGTGCGCAGCCAAAATGCCGGCACTCTGGGAGCTGGAACTCGGTCACGCAAGCCGCTGCTGGCTCCACCATGAAGCCGCCTCGGCATCCGCACCTGCCGAACTATTCCGTTCCCGTTTGATATCAGTGCAGGCGCTGAGTCAAACGACCTGAAGGCCCCGAGGAGCATGACCATGATTCTTGAAATCAACGACCTCAAAAAACACTTCGATGTGGGCCCCGGCAAAACCCTCAAAGCCGTGGATGGCATCCGTCTATCCGTTAAGGAAAACGAAATTGTGGGACTGGTCGGCGAATCCGGCTGTGGCAAATCCACGCTCGGTCGCACGATTGTCGGGCTTTACGACAAGACCGCCGGTGAAGTGATCTACCGGGGCGAGAAAATGCCAGCTCACTTCACCGCCAGAGATTTCAAGCGCTACTCGCGTGAAATCCAGATGATCTTCCAGGATCCGTATTCTTCGCTCAATCCCCGGATGACGATTCGCGAGATCATCGCCGAAGGCCCCATGATTCATGGTCTTTGGACACGCAGCCAAGTCGACGAGAAAGTGGGCTTCTGGCTCAAGCGCGTGGGCCTGCATCCGGACCACATGTCCCGCTACCCGCACGAATTCTCGGGCGGTCAACGCCAACGCATCGGCATCGCTCGTGCGCTTGCGCTCGAACCCAAGCTCGTGGTCTGCGACGAACCGATCTCGGCGCTCGACGTCTCGGTGCAAGCTCAGGTCGTCAACCTGCTGGGCGAACTCAAGGCCACCCTGGGACTCACGCTGCTTTTCATCGCGCACGACCTCTCGATGGTGCGCTTTGTATCGGACCGAATGGCCGTGATGTACTTGGGCCAAATGGTTGAACTCGGACCCGCGGACGAAGTCTATTTCCGCCCGCGCCACCCGTACACGCAGTCGCTGGTGGCCTCCAATCCGGAAGCCAATCCCAAGCGCGAACGCGAGCGGAACCGCAGGCCCCTTCAAGGGGAAATCCCTTCGCCGATCAACCTCAAGCCGGGTTGCCGGTTTGCTGGACGCTGCCCCAAGGCGACTGGCGTGTGCCAGACCCTCGATCCGGTCTGGCGCGAAATCGAGCCTGGGCATTTTGCGGCCTGCCACACCTTTGATCCGGCACACCAGGCGGAGTTTACTGAGAAGGCGTGAAGTGGACATTGCGTCTGAAATGGCGTGCATTTCAGACATGATGCCGGCAGGAGCTGAAGCCCGCTACAGCCTGGAACCTGGACTCCTCAAGCAAGAAATCGAAGCCTTTGCAGGAAAAAATGACCTTTGGGTCGTCATCGACGAGGTTCAGAAGGTTCCGGCGCTCCTTGATATCGCCCACTGGGCCATTCAGAAGAAGAAAGCGCTTTTCTGCCTGACCGGTTCCTCCGCAAGAAAACTCAAGCGAGGGGCCGCTAATCTGTTAGCCGGGCGGGCCTTTGATTTGCACCTGCATCCCCTGACAGGGCGCGAACTGGGACAAGACTTCAAACTTGAACAGATCGTACGAAACGTAACCCGCTTCAGGCGTTTTCTCTCTTTTGCGGGACAAATGAACACAAAAGTTCTCAATTTTTCGAGGATATCCGAAATTTCCGGGGTCGATGACAAAAGCGTGAATAGGTACTTTGAAATCCTGGAGGATACTCTGATTGGGCTCCTGCTTGAGCCGCTCGAACGCACCATCCGGACCCGGCAGAGGCAAAAGCCGAAATTTTACCTCTTTGATATAGGTGTGGCCTGCCAAATGCGCGAGGACTGTGGGGGCAAGCTGTCACCCTCCACTTCGCTCTTCGGAGAACTGTTTGAGCAATGGGTCATCCTTGAGTGCCATCGGCTGCGCGACTACTTGGAAAC
>JBILUY010000337.1:0-2521 GCA_044370735.1 Crocinitomicaceae bacterium
ACGTATCACCGGACCTACGTTAAACTCCTTTGGTATCGGATTGCGGTATTTGCGGCCCATGTATGTCTTGAGATTATGGAGGTTCGTCAAAGATAAAGCGGAGTGAGATTAGGACTTACATCGCTATGTATAGAACTTAGCTCTGTAAGCTAAATAGTCCCCTACCCCGGCTCTATGTACCCCCCTAGGTTAGATCTCTGTACTGGGTAAGGTATGTTTAAGACCTAGTGAGATAATCTAAAAGCATAGCAAAGTATGCTATAAAGGGGGGTGATGGGTTGGATGCTTAAGAAGTGGCTGGTATGCTCTAATGGAAAGCCCCGAGTAATGCACCTTTTGCATGGAAGGGTGGGGGGGATGTCATTGCCTCATCAATAGGGAGTGAGGGGAGGGATGATGACGTGAAACGCTTACATTTGGCGAAGCCTAATCATGAGAACCCATGAGAACAGGAGCCACAAGGTGGGCTCAGGCCTGCCGAATAGAACTGGCGATATAAAGGTCTTCGATTGAGCGTATTGTGCATCTGTGCTGTTGTACGGAATGGTTCCTACAAGTAGATAAAAACCTTCAGATGATATGTGTAATGAAAAAAGGAAGTAACGGATATCAAGAGCGAATTAATTTATTTGAGAATTATTTAATAGAAATGAATGTAAATTTTTTAAAGTGCAATCATGCGGATTATGAGTTACGATATATTGAAACAAATATTGTAGCGTTTGAATCATTATGGAACAATCTTAGGAACACCTATATGCACGAATACCTGAGTCCATATAATGTTTTGAAATATAGCAAATCGTATTGTAAACAAGAATTATCATCAGATAATTTATTGGTCAATGATACCATTTCAAAATTGTATTACAGAATTCTTTCAAAAAGAATTAACAATGCATTAGGAAGGATTTCGCAAAATTATTTGTATGGCGGGCTTAAATCGAATTATCAACTGAAATTAGATAATTTACTTATAATTCTAGATAACAATTTTAAATATTCTGAGAATAATATTCTTCAAAAAAATAGTCTTAATGATAATATGGAATTGATTTATGACCATGATATCATTAACTTCGAGATAAAGGAAAGTCTTCAGTATTTGTGGATATTGTTTGTGGATGAAATTGAATTTAGGCATAAAGAGTCAATTAGCGCTCATGACACGCTGGGGACTAAAAGAAATTATTGCATTAAGCCAGGCGTATTCGCGGTTTTAAGATCACTGATTGATTTATTCTATCGACCTGACCAACAGTGTGCGTTGATATGTAAAATACTTCTTAGTATAAGAGAGCCTAACCGACACAATGATTTTAGTAATTTAGAACTGCCGTATTTATCGATTGATGAAAATGGGTCTATTAAGGATATTCATGACTGGACATTTAATTATATACTGAAAATAGTAACTGAAATCAATTATTCGGCAATAAATGGTGGCGATAATATTAAATTTGCATCCTCTGCATGGATAGGGTTAAAAGAACTGCAAAAAAATTATGGCGGTCGATTGTTCGTTGAAAACATTTCAGACATCAGGCATCAAGCAAAGAGAAATTGTATTGCTTACCTTAATGGGGATATTGAAAATTTTGGCAGTCATAAAATGAAGTCTAAAGGCGTACAAAAATTATACTTTGAATTAAACAGATTGGCGAATAACGCAAAATTGGAAAAAATTGACTTGTACAACATTGATTTAGAAATTATGGAGTCGGTTGAAGTGCCAAGAGATGTTGTGTTTTATTTGTATGAAGTGAATAATTTTATGATGGGAAGATGTGATAAATACATAATTCAGATATTTGACCATGAAGCACAATGTATATCGAGCAAATACAGGGTAATTACAGACGAATTTGTACATGGTATTCCCGTAATAGATATTAAAGCATACATAAATTTGCGAGATAAAATATTCAATTTAACTGCAAAGTACGTAGATGATGTGCTCGTTAAATGTCATGGAAATTCAAATTTTTCTCCACTGGCACTTTTTAACCATCATATAAATTACGGGGAATGCTTCGGAGCAGCATCTATCATTAACAATCCTATTTTTTCCAACCATATCCCCCCTTCATTTAATCAATATGTGGACGGTTATGATAGGGTTGTGCCATGTTACCGAATGACGAAATTTATATTGTCACTAATTCGGGATTCTTCTTTGTTTATTTCAAATTATATTCCGATTCATGAATTTAATAAATTCTTATTTACGATTCCATCAGGCACCCATAGAAATCTATTCTCATCTCTGATGGATATAATTGATGCTCAGCGTGATGCAGGTGTTAAAGACGAAAACATTTCTCATGTGATGACTTTTATTGAAGAATTCTGTGATTATATAAACAGGACAATGAATGTTCCACCGAGTCGAATATTTCTTAATAATTCCATGTCGAATTATTATAATTATAAGCCTTTAGGAGTTTTCTCAGCAATAAATGCAGATAATGAATTGGCCTCTGAAATCCATTTTAATTCTACTGTGAATTATAGTAAATTT
>JBILUY010000094.1:0-9662 GCA_044370735.1 Crocinitomicaceae bacterium
ACTGCCTTCTAAGCAGTAGGTCTTTGGTTCGAATCCAAACGGAATCACGACAAAACCACCTTTAATAGGTGGTTTTTTTGTTTAAATTTATTTTATATTTTCTTGAATTTCTTTTAAATACATATTCGCTATCTGATGTAGCAATCCTTCTTTTTGTTTTTTTCCATGGATTTCAATTTTTCCACCTTCATTATTTAGGTAAAATAAAATAGATGAAATTGCATCTAAAAATTTTGTGTCATCATCTAGTTTGCGGATATGACTGTCGTTTTTTGAGTTGTAAAAGAAGAAAAAACCAGTGTTGTTTTTAGTTGTGTTTGGTAATGAATTCGTTTTAGAAAGTGTGGTGTTTAGAAAGTTAGAGCCTTCAAATCGTAATTGGCCAAAATTAAGGTAGGTTAGATATGGAGTACTCATTTTTTGAATTTCTTTAGCTTTGTTTCCTAGTTCGATATTACACGTCGGTATACCGAAGTCATGGTATGCAAAAGCGAGGTTTCCGTTAGTGAAATTTGAAATCGGTTTGTCGCCTAGCATCATAATAGCCATTTGTGTTGATAAATTCGATCCGGCTAAGTTTGAAATTAGGGAGGGGTAGAAATCATTGATAAATAAATCTGCTTTCATTGATTTAATCGAAATTCCTAATCCACTAACAAAATCATTTTTTGCTATTTGAGCTACGTTTTCTGCTGCTTTTGTATCAAAAAACAATCGCCTTTTTAAAGCTGGGTTAAAATCGAATACAATATCCCCGAGGAATTTTTCTTGTTGAAATTTAAAATCAATTGTGATAAAACTGTTTTTATATAAAGCGAGTAATTCGTCACGTTTAGATACAGGTCTTTCTAAAGATTGATTGTCCAACAATCGTTGTAAATGTTCTAAATAAATGTGTACTGAAAGTGCATTTGAATTGGAAAGGTTCTTTTTAATTTGATTATTAATCGGTGACTTACATTTTTCAATGGCTTGGAGTACTGATTTTTTTGAGGCATAACTTGAAAGATGAATAACCGCAAGGTGTTTATCGATTTGCCCCGAAATATGTTCACCAATTACGTATAGTTTTTCCTCTGTTGGTTCAATTAAATATCCTAAGGTGCTTAATTTGTTAGCTAGTGAATCTTTGTCTTTTACTTTAAAAAAAAGATACATCCCAGTTGGACTTCCATCTTGTTGTAACAAACTATCCACAGTATAATAAATTGGCTCTTTTAAATCAAACCCTTTAGTGATAGTTTCTACTTCTTTAGCGAATAATACGTTTAATTTTGGTAAGTCTTGATAATGAAGGTTAGTTATAAAATCTTTTAAAACCACTTTTCCATAGATGATAGAACTTGGTGAGTTGGACATAAAGGAAACAAAAGAATCTTCAACAGATTTTGTTTTTTCTACTTCTGAGCATGAAGCGAAAAGAAAAGTACTGATTAAAAACGCAAGAAAAATCCGAAAACTAAAATACATAGTGCTAAATTTATTACCAACTTTGTAAATATATTCAATTCACTTAAAATGCACTACATCGAGCCTTTTTATTTATGGCGTAATTTTTACATCGCATCTGAAGATACCTCTTCTCCTTTTTATGGTCGAGTGAATAGTGAATTTGAATTTACGGATAAAATCTACAACTTCGTCATTCATCCTCAATGGGACTCAATAGGTTCACCCACATTGTTTATAAAAGTTTTGTTTGTGGATTATGACGAAGGGTATACCATTATTGAGATGATAGGTGAGTGGAATGATGCAATCGAAAATGATATTATGATTTTGAAACGTGATATCATTGAGCAAATGATGGAGTGTGGAATTAATAAATATATATTGATTGGTGAAAATGTGTTGAATTTTCATTACTCGGATGATTGTTATTATGAAGAATGGTTTGATGAAGTGGAAGATGGATGGATTGCAATGGTAAATTTTCATGATCACGTAATCCGAGAATTTGAGCGTATTAACATTGATAGTTATTTTGTGATGGGAGGAGAATTGGAAGACGAAGAATGGAGAACATTGTCACCGATGGATTTCTATAATCGTGTTTCAGATTATGTAGTGAAAAGATTGAATTAAAAGATATTTTATTTAACTTTATATAAAAGGTAACAAAATGGCTATTTCTTTTTCTGATAAATTTCTTAATAGATTGATTTCAATTTTTCAATTAATGGATGGTAAATCAAAAAAAACGTTTCTTGAAAAGATACATATTTCAATGAACGATTTACCACCTAGAAAAAATAATTTAGATAATATATTTGGAAAATGGGAAGACGATAGATCTACCGATGAAATAATCAAATCTATCGTATCATCTAGAGTTGAAAAGAATTCTGATATTGCATTCTGATGAGTTATCTGTTAGATTCAAATATTTGTATACATTTATTTAGAGGTCGTCAAGATGTTTATGAAAAAATAAATAAGGTAAACATTGAAAAATGTTCAATTTCTGAAATAACTTATTTAGAATTGCTCTATGGTGCAGAATGTAGTTCTAATCCTGTTAAAAACAAAAAGATAATTTCTGATTTTATTTCAATAGTTAGAGTAATACCAATATCAGATACTCTTGAAAGATTTGCGATTGAGAAATCTAAATTAAAGAAGAAAGGATTGTTAATTAGTGATTTTGATTTATTAATCGGAGTTACTGCGTTAATTTATAAATTTATTCTAGTTACTGAAAATACAAGAGAATTTGAAAGAATTCCAAAGTTGAAAATTGAAAATTGGATTGATCGATCAAAATGAAAAAAATATTAATCATAGATGACGAAAGAAGTATCCGTCGTGCATTAGGAGAAATCTTACAATTTGAAGGATACGAAGTTTCGGAAGCAGAGGATGGTAATCAAGGGATAGAAGCTTGTAAAAATGGAGCTTTTGACTTGGTTTTTTGTGATATTAAAATGCCAGGAAAAGATGGAATGGAAGTGCTTGCAGAAATTCATCCTCTTTTTCCAGAGTTGCCAATTGTTATGATTAGCGGACACGGAACGATAGATACTGCTGTTGAAGCAATCAAAAAAGGAGCGTTTGACTTTATAGAGAAACCCTTAGACTTAAATCGTATTTTGGTAACAATCAGAAATGCAAATGAGCGTGTTTCTTTAGTGGAACAAACAACGATTTTAAAAACGACTATTCGTAAAATCAAAGGGGGTTCTATTGTAGGAGAATCAGAACCGATTAAACAAATCCGAGAAATGATTGAAAAAGTCGCGCCTTCTGATGCTCGCGTTTTGATTACTGGTGAAAATGGTACAGGAAAAGAGTTAGTTGCTCGTTCTTTACATGATTTGTCTAATCGCTCTAAAATGCCATTTATTGAAGTGAACTGTGCAGCAATTCCTGGAGAGTTAATCGAAAGTGAGTTGTTTGGTCACGAAAAAGGTTCGTTTACATCTGCAATTAAAGATAAAAAAGGGAAGTTTGAATTAGCTAGCGGAGGTACTTTGTTTTTAGATGAAATCGGAGATATGAGTTTGTCGGCTCAAGCGAAAGTGTTGCGTGCTTTACAAGAGAATGTAATTCAACGTGTAGGTAGTGAGAAAGATACAAAGGTCAATTGTCGCGTAGTGGCGGCCACGAATAAAGATTTAAAAAAGGAAATTGCCGAAGGCAGATTTAGAGAAGATCTATTTCACCGTTTAGCAATTATTCCTATCCATGTACCTTCTTTAAATGAGCGAAAAGAAGATATTCCATTATTGGCCGATCATTTTCTGGCGTTAATTTGTAATGATCACGGAATTGCTCGTAAGTCTTTTGAAAACCAAGCATTCAATGCGTTGAAAGAAATCAATTGGACTGGTAATATACGTGAATTACGAAATGTAATTGAACGCTTGGTGATTTTGGGTGGTAGTGAAATTACAGCAGAGGAAGTGAAGCGATATGCGAATAATTAATCGATTAATTTTTTAATGTAACTTTCGATACTTTCTGGCTTTGTTGTGGGAGCGAAGCGTTTTATTGGTTTTCCGTTACTATCAATTAAAAATTTTGTGAAATTCCACTTTATTTTACTTCCTAAAAATCCAGATAATGATTTTTTAAGGTACTTGAAAATAGGGTGAGTGTTTTCTCCATTAACTTCAATTTTAGCAAACATAGGGAAAGTTACACCATAATTAATCAAACAACCTTCTGCTATTGATTTTTCATCACCAGGTTCTTGATTGCCAAATTGATTACAAGGAAACCCCAAAATAACGAATCCTTTGTCTTTATATTCCTGATATAATTTTTCTAGCCCTTCATATTGAGGAGTTAAACCGCATTTACTTGCTGTGTTTACAACTAAAATTGTTTTTCCTTTGTAAGTATCCATTGAAATTTCTTTTCCTTGTAATGAAAGCGCGCTTAAGTTGTAAAAAGAGTTAGCCATAGTTTTCAATTTTTTTAAGTAAACAATAAATGATAAAAGTTTGTTTTTAAATGTACAATTATTTAGTGAATTATTCTCTTCAGATGATTGCAATCAAAAACAGGGAATGATTAACTTTACAAAACAAATTTTCTAAAGATTGAGAACAACAGCTAAAAAAGGAGTGCAAATTGTCGTTGAGCATTGTGTGAAAGCAGGGATGAAATATGTAGTATGTTCACCAGGTTCTCGAAATGCACCTTTAGTTATTGCTTTTAATCAACATCCTGCGATTGAATGTATTGTCATTCCTGATGAGCGTTGTGCTTCGTTTTTTGCTTTAGGTATGGCTCAACAACTTCAAGCTCCAGTTGGAATTGCTTGTACCTCGGGTTCTGCAGCTTTGAATTATTATCCAGCAATTGCAGAAGCATATTATCAGCAAGTTCCGTTGTTAGTTTTTACTGCGGATCGTCCGAAAGCATGGGTAAATCAAGGAGATGGGCAAACAATTGTACAAGAGGATGTATATAAAAATCATATCTTGTATCAAACAACTATTCCTGAAGAAAATGGGATTCCTGACTTTGAATGGTTTGTAAATAGAGAAGTTTCAACTGCGATACAAACTGCTAATGGGAAAGTTAAAGGTCCTGTTCATTTTAATTTTCCTTTCACAGAACCTTTGTATACACAGGTTGAGGTTGAAGAAGTAAAAATTTCTCCAATTGAAGTGATTGAAACAGAAGAAAGACTGTCTGCTGCTGCCGTAAGAACGATTGCTGATCGCTGGAAATCCTATAACAAAAAATTAGTGTTGGTGGGACAAATGTCTCCAAACGAACAATTAGAAAATACTTTAATTAAAATTGCTGAAGATCAAAGTGTTGTTTTTTTAGTTGAAAACACTGCCAATCAAGTGAATTCTCGTTTTGTGCAATGTATCGATCGTACACTTGAAGGGATTTCTGAAGAGAAATTAGCTGATTTTTCGCCTGAACTCCTTGTGGTTATGGGGGGGGCAGTGGTATCAAAAAAAATCAAAGCTTTTTTACGAAAAGCACAACCGAAAGAAACGTGGCGTATAGGCTATGATTTTCCTTTTATGGATACCTACCAATCCATGAATCAGACTTTTCAAATGGAAGCAAGTACTTTTTTTACTCAAATTTCAGCTTTGGTAGAAAAGTCTACAACTTCGCCTTTTTGGAAAACGTGGAAACAATTAGATTACATAAATCAAGATAAAGCGGAAGCTTTCTTACAAATGGCACCCTATTCTGATTTAAAGGTATTTCAATTATTGAGTGATATTGTGCCAGAAAATTCTCATTTGCATTTAGCAAATAGTTCTGTTATTCGATATGCTCAATTATTTAATCCCGTGAAAGGAATTACAACTTGGTCAAATCGTGGAACAAGCGGAATTGATGGAAGTACGAGTACAGCTTTAGGTGCTGCCTTAATTTCAAATGAAACATGGCACACACTCATTACGGGAGATGTTTCTTTTTTCTACGACAGCAATGCATTTTGGAATAAATTAAAATTACCGAATGTGCGCATTTTTATGATTAATAATGCAGGAGGAGGAATTTTTAAAATCATTCCAGGTCCGGATACGACTGACGAATTATCCGATTTCTTTGTGTTTAATCACGGTTTTTCTGCAGAATATATTTGCAAAGCTTTTGGAGTGGATTATTATAGTGCGAATTCAATTGATGAAATTGAAGCACAATGGGAACAATTTTATCAATACGATGAAAATGGGCATCCAGCATTAATGGAAATTTTTACTCCGCAAGATCAAAATGATGGCGTCCTAAAAGCCTATTTTAAATCCTTAATTCATAACTCATAACTCATAATTCATAATTTTTAAGATGGACTATTTTTCAATATTATTTACCGGTACTGGTGTTTTTTACTTGGTTGTTTTATCCCTATTAGAAATCGTTTTAGGGATAGATAATATCATTTTTATTTCGATAGTAACAGATAAACTACCAGCAGAGAAAAAACGTTTTGCTCGAAATGTAGGGATGGTTCTTGCTTTAATCGTTCGTTTGTTTTTATTGAGCATTGTAAGTTTGATTATGGGAATGACTAAACCGTTATTTACCATTTTTGAGCACGATTTTACAGGACAAAGTTTAGTTTTATTGATAGGAGGTTTATTCTTAATCTATAAAAGTACCACGGAGATGCATAGTAGTGTAAGAGGAAATCACGATGGGGAAGTAAAGCAGAAAAACAAATTGGCACAAGTGATTTTTCAAATTGTAATGATTGATATCGTTTTTAGTTTTGATTCAGTGATTACGGCAATTGGTATGACCAATGAGATTAGTCAAGGAGATTCATCAAAAAATCCGATGATTATCATTTTTGGAGCAGTGATAATTTCAATGATTATTATGTTGATGTTTGCGAAACCTATTTCAGACTTTATTAATAAACGACCAACCATTAAAATGATTGCATTGGCCTTTTTGGTAACTATTGGTATTGTGTTGATAGCAGAGTCCTTTGGTCAGCATGTACCGAAAGGATACATTTATTTTGCGATGGTGTATGCATTGGTGGTTGAGTTTATCAATATTAAAATGCGTAAAAATAAAGGGATAGAAGAATAATGACAAAGGAAGAGGCTATTGCGTATTTGGGTGAAGATTGGGAAGATTCGTTTGAAGATCAGATTTTCGCTTTAAAACAACAATTGTTAACGCTTTTACCTGTTTCTAAACTTTATCAGTCCAAATTGTCTAAATACAAAAAGCTGGAGGAAGCATTTATAGTTTTGGGAGGTGAATTAGAAGAGGAGTATTTTTCTTCTTTTGAAATCCCTACTTTTTCAAATCAAATTCACGAGGCTTTTAAACAGTATCAAAATGCTAAAAATCAGTGTAAATTATACTTGATGCAGTTTTCAAAATCGTCAGAAATTGAAAAGATTTTAGACAAAATAGTAGAGTTAGAAGTTACTTTTTCACAAAAATGGAATAATGAAAACGTAGATGAAACTGTGTTACTTTCTAAACTTCCTGATCCAATGGAGCTTTTAACTGCCATTAAGACATTTGAAAATCGAGGTGGTATGACTTTTGACGATTTGAATGAAAAGATAAATGATATCCCTGAAATATTGCTTCAGGAACAGAAACGTTTAACTTTGTACTATTCTAAATACGGAAAATAATGAGTGATGTATTAGCAAAATTAAGAGTGCAATTGGAAACCATGGAGTGGCCAAGTGTATATATGTATAAGTTTATTGTACCTAATCATCCTGAAAAAGTGGATGCAGTGAAAGCAATGTTTGACGAAACTGCAGTCATAAAAATTATAAATTCAAAAAATGGTAACTTTACAAGTGTGAGTATCGAAGTGGTTGAGCTTCATACGGATGCCATTATTGAAAAATATACAATTGCAAGTCAAATCCAAGGAATTATTTCATTATGATTTTAGCTTCATTTTTTACAACAAAAACTGCCATTACTTTTATGTTTGTCACTTTGGCAGTATTAATCGGTATGATTATTTACAAACGAGTTCTTGGCAAAATGCGTCAAGGAGAAGTGAGTTTAAATGACTATTGTGTCCTTTATTCTTTAGAAAGAAACGAGCAAACAGGGGAGTTGGAGTTTTATTTTACGAATGAACAACCTAAACATGTCGTGTTTGAAATACTTTCTGAAGCGGAAGAAGTTTTACACACCTTAACAGATAAAGAGTATAAAAAAGGTGGACATATTATTCGATTTGATTCCAAAGAATTAGCAAATGGAACGTATTTTTATCAGTTGAGAACAAGCAATCAACAAACCAAAAAAAGAATGGTTATTAACAATGCTTGACAGCCTGTCAGGTAAATAATCTTGGCAAAGTATTTGTCTTTCGATCAACAAGAATTAATTTTATATCCCCGAACAAAATCAAATCGAGGAACGTTTTAAACTAAAAATAGATAATTATGGCATTAGAAATTACAGACGCTAACTTTGAGGAGTTAGTATTAAAATCAAACAAACCAGTATTGGTTGACTTTTGGGCTGAATGGTGTGGACCTTGTCGTATGATTGGGCCTGTTGTAGAAGAGTTACACGGAGAATACGATGGTAAAGCTGTTGTAGGTAAAGTAAACGTGGATAACAATCCTAATGTTTCTGCTCAATTTGGTGTTAGAAATATCCCTACTATTCTTTTTATCAAAGGAGGTGAGGTAGTTGACAAAGTAGTTGGTGCAGTTCCAAAAGCACAATTAGCTTCTAAATTAGATGCTATTTTGTAAGAAATAAAATTTTGAATTATAAAAAAGCCTGACTATTACAGTCAGGCTTTTTTTATAATGTTCTTTCAACTAAACCATTGAGTAATATCAAACATTCGGTTTTGTATTTGCTCATTATACTTTGAGATGAAAAGGTTACATATTGAACTGTCCCTTTTTCATTTGAATAATAATAACCAAAATAGGTTACTTTAATTCCGTTAATTTTTGCATTAAACTCCATGTGAAGGACTTTATTTCCATTCACTATTCTGTATTCTTCGTTTACAAGGACAACTTCAGTAGCATTCTCTTTTAAATTGTCGATTGCAACTTTACGAAGTGATTCTAATTCGATTTCAATTTCTTCTGTTATGATCAAAGCAAATATTTCAGTTGTTTTGTTTCGTAACATAAATTCTGCACTTTCATTAGTTTTTGCAGAAGTTAACGTCCATTTGGTAGGATTAATCCAAAATCCAAAATTTGTTTTTTTACTTTTTATTAAGAAAGTTGATTTTGGGCTTTTGACAGCGGTGTCTTTACTCAATGAAATTTCTTTAGGAATTTCATTATCCATACCTTCATCTTCGTATTTCCATGTGTTGTTATCAAAAAGAATTACGGTTTTACCTTCGTCGGTAATTGCTTTTATTTGAGCATTTAACTTATTTATACAACAAATAAAAATCAGAGAGATAAATAAAAATTTCATTTTTCTAAATTAATGCTTCAAAAGTACGAAAATATTGAGTTTTAATTTTAAAAACTAAATTCGATTTACAACTCAACTTCAATCGTTGAATGATGAATTCCTTTATGTTCTAATTCGTGTTTCAGTAATGAAATCAAGTGTTTTATCTCTTTTTTTTCAAGTGTTGAGTTTACTTTGACTTTACAGGTAAGTGCATTTTCAGTGGTGCTTAATGCCCAAATATGTATGTGATGTACTTTTTCGACACCCTTAAAATTTCCAATTGTTTGTTCAATTTCAGTTGAATT
>JBILUY010000112.1:0-8731 GCA_044370735.1 Crocinitomicaceae bacterium
GTTAAATCTACCCATTATTCCTTTTGTAAGTAAATAAATTTATTTACAAATTTTAAAAAAACGATTATGAAAAATTTACTAATAATGGTGGTAGTAGTCATTTGTACGCTAACTTCTTTTCAAAATTCCGACATAAAAACAACAGTCATTTCTCAAAAACAAGAAAGTAAAACAGTAACTTTTAAAGTATGGGGAAACTGTGGTTCTTGTAAAAAAAATATAGAAACAGCGCTTAAAGTAAAAGGCATTTCTAAAGCAGATTGGAATAAAACAAGTAAAATAATTACAGTTACATTCGATGAATCTAAAATTTCATTAGATAAAATTCATGCTCTAATCGCTAAAGCTGGTTACGATACAGACAAAGCAAAAGGAGATGACAAAGCATATTCTAAATTAGATGCTTGTTGTCAATACGATAGAAAATAGTCCTCTTTTATGCAATATTAAGCGTGTGTCTGCAAAATGACACACGCATTTTCTTATTTTATAAAATCGAAAATGAATTTATTAAAAAAAATCATTCTGTTTTTTGTTGTTTCTTTACCTATAATCTCTTTCAGTCAAAAAGTGGTTCATTACGAACTATTTGTAAGAGATACAATGGTAAACTATACTGGAAAAACAGTGCGTGCTATCGCTGTAAATGGTCAAATACCTATGCCAACGTTGACTTTTACCGAAGGTGATACGGCCGAAATCGTTGTTCATAATCTACTTAAAGAAAGTACTTCACTGCATTGGCATGGATTAATTCTTCCTTATCAAGAGGATGGTGTCCCCTATTTAACGCAAATGCCGATTAAACCGAATGAGGTATATACCTATCGTTTTCCAATCAAACAACATGGAACACATTGGTACCACAGTCACTCGGGATTACAAGAACAACTCGGAATGTACGGGGCATTCATTTTGAACAAAAAACAAGATGAACCAACATTTCGCGCTGGTATTGATGACTTACCTACCTATCCAATTTTGCTCGGTGAATGGACCAATTTAAATCCATACAACATTCACCGCATGTTACACAATGCGAACGATTGGTTTTCAATAAAAAAAGGTGCAACCCAAAGTTACGCAGAGGCAATAAAGCAAGGACATTTCAAGACAAAAATTGCTAATGAATGGAAACGCATGTTAGCAATGGATGTGAGTGATATTTATTACGATAAAGTATTTTTTAATGGAAAAGATAGTCTACATATTACAAGCACAACAGGGCAAAAACAAGTACGACTTCAAATCTCCAATGCTGGAGCATCCACCTATTTTTGGTTAAATTATAGTGGTGGAAAAATTACAATTGTAGCAAATGACGGAAACGATGTAGAACCTGTTGAAGTTGATCGGTTAATTGTTCCTGTTGCGGAAACTTATGACGTAATTTTAACAATTCCTGATACAACAAAGATGTATGAATTACGTGCAACTTCCGAAGACAGAACACAAACAACCACCCTTTTTGTTGGAAATGGTGCTTTAGTTCCACAACCTAAACTTCCCAAATTAAATTACTTTGCCGGGATGAAAATGATGAATGGCATGATGAAAATGAATGGAAATTTAGACGATAATGGCATGGAAATGAGTTTAAATCAAATGGACATGAATACTGTGATGTACGAAGAACTCAAAACAAGTTCAACTCCAATCAAAACATTCAATTATGCCCTATTAACTTCTACCATACAAACAACACTTTCAGATACCATTCCAACACAGACCTTTCATTTCGTACTTACAGGAAATATGAATCGCTATGTATGGAGTATGGATAATAAAGTACTGTCTGAAACGGATAAACTATACATAAAACAGGGAGAAAAAGTACGAATGATTATCTACAATAATTCGATGATGAGACATCCGATGCATATACATGGTCATGATTTTCGATTAATTAATGGGAAAGGAGCGTACTCCCCATTAAAAAACACTGTAGATATTATGCCGATGGAAACGGATACCTTAGAATTTGAAGCAAATAATTCAGGTGATTGGATTTTCCATTGTCACATACTATACCACATGATGAGCGGTATGGGAAAAGTGTTTACCTATGAAAACAAACAACAAAATAAACTAATTACAAACCCTTCTTTGGCACAACGCAAATTATTCAGCGACGACAGACGATTTAGACTGATGGTAGAAAATGATTTCGCAACCAATGGAAATGATGGTAAACTAATGTATCACAACACTCGCTGGAACATTGGTTCCGAATGGCGCTTAGGTTATGACAATATAATGGGATACGAGATTGAAACACATATTGGTAGATATGTAGATCGCATGCAATTTTTTATGCCTTTCATCGGTTTTGATTGGCGTAAAAGACAACACGAAGGTCAGTTAAATTACCAAGAACGAAATATATTTAACCAATCAGACACAAAAGACAGACGAACAAATTTAAGTATTGGTTTTGACTATAAGTTACCAATGCTCATTACACTACAAGCAGAATTATTTACTAACGGATATCTTCGTTTTCAATTAGAACGTGATGATATTCCAATCAGTAAACGTATTCGTGGTGGATTTATGTGGAATACGGATAAGGAATACATGGTAGATGTAAGTTACATATTGAACCGTTTTTTAAGAACACGTGTGCATTATGATAGTGATATGGGAATTGGGTTTGGATTGTTGGTGCATTATTAAAACATAAATTCCTCCCCCCAAAATCCGTCACTCATCGATTTTCTGTCCGAAAACAAATGTGATGTTTAAACGTTTTAGTAATTTGGACTACACTTTTAGAATTAAACCATGATTTTTCGTTTTTTCATCTTTATTGCTATTTGGCTTTTATTTGATTGGTACATATTTCAAGCGCTTAAAACTGCTTTTACTGGAACAAAATCCATCTATATTTATTGGACATATTGGGCTTTTGATGCATTTTTAATGCTAACCTTAATCTATTTAGGAGCAACGGGTAAATTTGCTGGTGGACCTCCCAAAGGTGGAAGTTATTTGATGGCATTGGCTATTATATCCTTAGCACCGAAAATTGTGGCTTCTCCCTTTTTATTAATTGAAGACATCGTTCGTTTGTTTCAAGGGGGATATATTGGAATTCAAAAATTAACCAATGCAACAGGTTCGGAGGATTTACACCTATGGCCGAGAAGAAAGTTTGTTAGTCAAATTGCCTTAGGTGCTGCTGCTATTCCGTTTGTGGGAACAATTTGGGGAGTTATCAATGGGAAATATGATTACAAAGTGCATAAAGTGAAAATTGCATTCAAAGACCTACCAGATGCTTTCCACGGATTTAAAATCACACAATTATCTGATATTCATTCTGGAAGTTTTGATGATCCGGAAGCCGTTCAACGTGGTATTGACATGGCAAATGCGCAAAAAAGTGATTTAATTGTCTTTACAGGTGATTTAGTAAACAATGTTGCTTCAGAAATGAATCCTTGGATTGACCACTTTTCACAACTTACTGCGCCATTCGGAAAATATTCAATTTTAGGAAATCATGACTATGGCGACTATGTACAATGGCCTTCTGAAGAAGCAAAAGCAAAAAACTTAGATGCTTTAAAAGCAGTACATGGTAAAATTGGATTTAGACTTCTTTTAAATGAAAACGTACACATCGAAAAAGAGGGACAAAAAATTGCCCTTTTAGGAGTTGAAAACTGGGGAAAACGTGGATTTGTGAAACACGGAGATTTAGATAAAGCAATAGCAAATATTGACGATCGCGAATTTAAAATCTTATTGTCTCATGATCCTTCTCATTGGGAGGAAAAAACAATTCCGCATAAAAAACACATTCACCTTACTATGGCTGGACATACGCACGGTATGCAATTTGGTATTGAAATCCCTGGAATCAAATGGAGCCCGATAAAATACATCTACAAACAATGGGCAGGGTTGTATGAAGAAAAAGGGAAATACATTTATGTAAACCGTGGCTTTGGATTTTTAGGTTTCCCTGGACGAGTTGGTATTTTACCTGAAATTACCGTGATTGAATTGGTGAAAGGATAAAAAAATCCCCAAGAAAACTTGGGGATTTTTTATTTAAAGTAATTCGTCAATCGAACTTTTACGATTAAAATAGCTCACAATTTCTTTGCGTTCACCATCAAAATATTGGTGTAGTAAATGTTCCGCTAAAAATTCACGGTATTGTTCTTTCGAAATCTTTGGCAAATAGATATGCCCTCGACCAACTGCTTTGTGTTTGATAAACTTCTTTTTTTCAAGAATACGAACAATCGTTGAAGTTGTATTGTAAGCTGGTTGAGGGTGTAAATAAAGGGCAACGATGTCTTTCACCGTTGCCTTTTCTAATTTCCACAACTTTAACATCACTTGCTCTTCAGCGGGAGTTAAACGTTCCATAGTCGTGTATTTGGTTGATTATAAATTTAATTTCTTACGAATGTCTTTTGGTAAAGCATCCTTGTGTAAGTAATAATTCATTGTTTTATATCTAAAAAACGCTTCAGAAGCATAGAAATATCCTTCAGGATAGTTTCTGTCTTTCCCCCAAGAGTTTTTCACTAAAAAGTAAGTTGTACCGTTTTGGTCTTTGTATAAACCTACGATGTGCATTCCGTGGTCATCAGTTGTAAGTTTTGTGTCATACGCTTCTTGACGCATTTCAGGAGTAATTGTTTTTTCCTTCATTGGTGTTAAGAATGCATTTGAATTTTTGTTCGCTCCAGCATCAGAGAAGTTTTTGTTATCTCTTCCACTCACAGCAATTGTTTCTTCATCTTCAGGAACAATCGCTAATCCATCACGGAAACTAAATCCTTTTTCAGAAACATCTGATCCCCAAGCTACAGTATATCCATTTTTCAATGCGTGTTCTACAATCGCTACTAAATCATCTAATGTAACGTTATAAGAACTTTCCCATAACCAGTTATCAGGAATAGCCAATTGTGTTGGTTTGTACAATGGTTCATTCATATATGAAGTAATCGATACATAATTATCCATATTGAAACCTAAATCTTTTGCAAATGATTTTGGCGTGTATTTTTTACCATTATATGTAAATTCTTCAGGAACTTTACCTAAATAAGCATCTAAAATTCCTGCGATTGCAGCTTTCCAAGATTTTGTAATTCCGTTTGAATTTTGTTGGTCTTGTGTTTCTTTAGAATGCTTTAACATCCCTTGAACTGCACCGTCTAATACTGCAAATAATTCATTATGGTCGTGTTTGTCTTTCCCATAATTCAATCCTTTGTATGCTTCTTCTGGAACAATACCATATTTGTTGATCACGTAAGGAATATCAACAAAACCTCCACCTTGACCGAAGTTTGTTCTACCATCCATACGAATGTATTTGTCTGCTTTCTCTTCATACGCTTTACGTACAACAAACATTTCAGATAAAATTGGAACTTCAGTTGGTTTGAAACCCATTCTGATTAATTCTGATTCAAAGAAAGACAAACCAGAGAATGACCAACACGTTCCAGCGTACCCCTGACTTTGAACAGGTGTTGCATCTAAATGAACGATTTTTGTAAAACGGTACTTACTTTTTTCAGAATTTTTAATTGTATCCTGTGCGAAAAAAGAAAAAGTGTAACAAATTAATCCTACGGATAATAAAAGTTTTTTCATTTTTATCTTATTATTAAACAATAAATTAAATCCATTTTAACCTGAATTCAGATTAAAAATTTAGTTGTAAATATACAAAATGAATGTTTACTTTTTAAGTATCCAAGTAGAAATTTGCAATGCATTCAAACGTTTTGTCGCATTTGACATCGCACTGTCGCTAGAAGAATTCATCGCACTTACTCTGTGCAAGCCGTTTACAACATCCACAACGTAAGCATCAAAGCCCTTTGATTTTAGTTTCGCTACCAATTTATTCGCATTTTCTTCCGTAGAAAAACATCCTACAATCAAATGTTTATTAGCAGGTTGAGAAATTGTTTCTTTCGGTTCAGATGGTTTCGTTTGCACTTCGACTTTTTTAGCTACCGGTTTTGGTTTTGGAATTGATACCGGCTTAACTTCAGGTACGACCTCCTCAACTGGCGCTTCGTTTTGTAAACGAACCGGGATAATCAAATCGTCTTGATAATAAAATGCAAATACATCTACATCAGACGATAAAGAACTCGTCATTTGGTCCAATGTTTCTTTTTCTTCTACTTTCGGAATAGAAAAATCAACGGTTTTGTAGTGATATAAACCAGCTTGTTGAGGATGAGTTGGATTAAAATCACTGAAAGAAATCATTCCAGATTGAAGGACATCCGTTTTAGATGGGATCCAATAACTATAAAAAGCAATAGGTAATAAAACCGCTGCAGCTACATATCTCCATCCTTTCTTTTTTGGGTGTAATTCAATGATAGGAGCCAATTCTTTTTCTTCTTCTGGAGCAACTTCAATGATAGGTTCAATGACTGGTTCTATCGGTTGTATTGGTGTAATTGTTTTTTCTTCATCAATACTTGCTCTTCCTGTCTTTTCATTCACGATAAATTGAATGTCTGTTTCAGGAATAAAATGAACATTCGATAATCCATAAGATGAAAGCAATAGATTGCTATAACGATCTTGTTCAAATCCTATGTTTTTCTCCGCATCTAAATAAAGAAACCCTACATTTTCAATGGATACACGTTCTCCTTTGGCTAATTTCTCTTGCCACTTTTGAACCGTTTCTTTGATAAAGAATTCAGCCACATCGTAATTTAAACGATTGTGTTTTGCGTAAGTAGCAATCAACAATCCATCATTACTAATCAATTGTTTGTTAAACAACAACGACTTTCTTGGAGGAAGAATTACCCCTTTATCAGTATCAAAATGTGCTGGAATTTGACCTGCGACAAACCCTCCAAATGTTGGAATAACCACACAATTGTGGCGCAATAACAATTCAGAAATTAGGTTTTCTAGGTTCATAGTAACAAAGGTACACTCTTTTTCAGGTGTTAACCAAATTAGTTATAACGAAAAACGAAGCGAAAGGTTACAAATGAGCAAGTACTTTTTCTACATCAGCAGGCACGTCAATATTAGGTGTTTCAATTGTTGTTTCAACCACGTTGATTTTATATCCATAATACAACCAGCGCAATTGCTCCAACGATTCGGTTTTTTCCAATGCTGTGGGAGCTAGATTGATCAACTCTTGCAAGGTCTTTGCACGATATCCATACAATCCAATGTGTCTTAAATAGGGATAAATCTCTAACGGATTATCTCCCGCATTCGCATAATTTGGAACGGCAGATCGCGAAAAATACAGCGCATTATCTTGGTGATCCAACACGATTTTAATTCGATTTGAATTATTGATGTCTTCCAGGGTAATATCTCTATTCCCTAACGTCGCAATGTTGACATTTGCATCTAAAAACGCGCTTGCCAATTGATCGATTTGTCTATAATCCACCAAGGGTTCATCGCCTTGTATGTTAATTACCACATCTACATCCTTTAATCCATTCGCTACTTCCCCACAACGATCAGTTCCAGAAGGATGATTAGCACCCGTCATCACCACTTTACCTCCAAAACGTTCCACTTCATCAAAAATACGTTGGTCATCCGTAGCTACGATCACATCGGAAAGTACTTGAGATTTTTTCACTCCTTCATATACACGTTGTATCATTGTTTTTCCTTTCAAATCAATTAAAGGTTTCCCCGGAAAACGAGATGAACCATAACGAGCAGGAATAATTCCAACAATTTTTAATGATGACATAGTGGTGATTTTTGTGGGGTAAAAATACAAAAAACGACCCCATTTGAGGTCGCTTTCACTATTTTAATTCTTTTAGAAATTAAGCAGCGGTTTGCTTTTCCATTTCATCTAATAAAGTTAGAATACGAGTTGAAATGGCTTCTAAATTATTGAATGAGGTATTTGCTTCTTCAATTTTACCTGCTTCTTTCATATTTATAATTTCAACAATTGTTCGGTGTAAATCTTGGTGAATACTTTCCAATTCGTCAAAATGTACATTCCCTTTGAACTCATTAATTGCATATCCATAAATCCATTTACCCAAGTCACAATCGGTATGTTTAGCAATATTTTCAGCTTTAAAATCTTCTACACCTAAAAGATAAGCTTTCATATTGATCATCCACATACGGTGCTTTTGCTTCGCTATAAAAAAATCTAATATCATAATTCTTATTTTTTAGTTTGTTGTTGTTCTAAACGTTTTAACTGCCCGTACCATTTTTCGTACATTGAGTTAATTTCTCCCTCATATAATTTTTTAGTAGCTAAATCACGCTCTTTTTGTTCGATAATATCATTAATCACAAAACGTTGCGCAATGTATTCTTTTGGTTTACCATTTTCATCCAAAACTGGTGCAACGATTGCATCTACCCAATAGAAAGAGCCATCTTTAGCTTTGTTTTTAATAATACCTCTAAAAATATTACCTGATGAAATTGTTTTCCACATTTCTTCGAAAATTTCGTCTGGTTGATCACCTGATTTCAACATACGGTGATTTTTGCCCATAACTTCTTCTTTCGAATATTTAGACCACTTCAAAAATTCATCATTTACATAAGTAATATTTCCCTGTAAATCTGTTTTAGATACAATAGCTATACTATTTATAATATTCATTTGAGCAGAAGTTTGTGCTTCTTGTTCTTTCTGAGCAGTAATATCAGTAGCAAACTTAATCACTTTAACAACTTCCCCATCTGCATTTCGAATTGGATTATA
>JBILUY010000022.1:0-21916 GCA_044370735.1 Crocinitomicaceae bacterium
GAACACCCCTTCTTTCGCTATACCACTTGCTAAATCAGTCCAAAACGTTTTATACTCAGCTGTATTTTTCACATCATTCGGAACAAAATTACTATGGTGTTTTCCGTGAATATCAGCCAATGTTGCTTTCATCGTGTGTAAGAAATTAGCATTCGCATCTTTCACATATCCATCTGGAGTAAATTCAATCGTAGCCATAGTCGCATTGATACCATCTAAAATACCTTGAGATTCAGCTGCTTTTTCAGCAATGGTTCTACCTTGATATTCCATCTGTTCTTGCGTAGCCTCCATCTCCTCCATATTCTGACGCATCTCTTCTTCCTGCTGACGCATTTTCTCCAACATCTCAGTCATTTGGATTTCTTTGCGTTCCATCTCTTCTTGCGTAGCAGCCATCTCTTCCATGTTCTGACGCATTTCCTCCTCTTGCGCACGCATCTGTTCCGTTTGTGCTTGAGATTGCTCTAATAAGATTTTAGTACGCTCATTTGTTTTAGCAGTTGATAATGTAGAAGCGATACTTTCTGCTAATTTGTTTACAAAATCAATATGGTATTGTTCAAAGTTATTGAATGAAGCGATTTCAATTACTCCAAACGTTTCATCATTTACAGTTAAAGGAACAATTAAAAAACATGTTGGATTAGCATCACCTAAACCAGAAGAAATTTTCACAAAATTATCTGGAACATCCGTGATGTAAAGTGTGTCATTTTCTTGCCATGCTTGTCCAACCAATCCTTCTCCTTCATCAATACGCATGTGGATGTATTTTTTCTTATTCCAAGCGTAACAAGCAATCAGTTCCAAATATTGGTCAGAAGGATTTGCATCATTCACAATAAACAATCCTCCTTGGTTTGCATTCATGTATTTTACTACGCCAGAAATAATGTTATCGGCAAGAACTTCTAACCCTTCGTTATTGCCTCGTAAGATATCTCCAAACTTAGCCAAGCCTTCCGTTGCCCAATTACGTTTTTTCTCATCTTCAGCAACTTTAACTAAACTCGTACGCATGTTCAATAATGAATTTCCTAGTACATCTTGTTCACTTAAGGGAGTGAACTCGGTGTCAAAATTTCCTTTTCCTATTTCTTCTGCAAAACCAGAAGTAGTTCTAAGACCAAGAGACAACTCATTCACAGAGGCAGCAATCTCTCCTAATTCATCGTTAGAAACTACATTGATTTCCTGACTTAAATCTCCAGTTCTCAAAGCACCAATTAAATTCTTCAACTGAGTAACTGATTTTACGATATACCCAGAAAGTAACATCGCTGTAATAATTGAAAATAACAAACCAGCTACAACATAAATGATACTCTGTAACTGAGAACTATCACTTACTTGATCTTGTTTTAATACAGCTTTATCATTCAAAAACTTAACTAATTTTTCAGAATTGTTAATCTGAGCAAAGATCGATTCTGCTTTTGAATCTGCCATATCATCTTGCTCATCAATTTTTGCTTGAATACGATTAATCTTTGCTTGACCAGCTTCTGAACTAGGATTAATCGCTAATTGCTCATTTCTAAACTGATGTACATTGGTTAACACAGGAACTAATACTTCTGTTCTATACTTATGAACCTCACCGATAATTTTAGAAACTTGATTGATTTCTTTTCGATATTCATCATTCCACGCTTGATTAACTAACACCTCTCGTAAAGGCTTGTATGATTTATCGTATTCCTTTACCAATTCTAAATGCTGATTCCAAAACTCATTCAAATCACTTTTATTCGAAGTAGTGATTAACTCCATCAATAACTTCAAGTCATGGGCAACAATAAATTTAATGTCCGTTACCCCATCTTGTACTTTACCACAAGCATAAACTTCATCTCTTTTCTCTTCAAGTGAGTTTAAAGCAAAAAAAGAGGTTATACCAACTAAAACAAGAATGATTGAAATGACCATAAAGCCAATTAACAACTTGTTTTTTAAAGACAAATTCAGTAAAAATTTACGCATAATATTATTCATTTTGTCTACTAAAATAAGTTAAATAAAATATAAAAAAAGTGACTTTTATCACACAATGGAAAAAATAATTATTCTAAACAGTAACTATTTTTATGTCAATTTGATAAGAAATTCTAAAATAAAAAAACGACCCCAAATTTTGAGGTCGTTTTGAAATTTAAAGAGTTATTTTATTATGCAGCTTGTTGTTTTTCCATTTCGTCTAGCAAGGTTAAAATACGTGTAGAAATCGCTTCCAAACTATTAAAAGAAGTATTAGCATCATCAATTCTACCTGCTTCTTTCATGTTGATAATTTCAACAATTGTTCGGTGTAAATCTTGGTGGATGCGTTCTAATTCGTCAAAATGTACATTTCCTTTAAATTCATTAATTGCAAACCCGTAAATCCACTTTCCTAAATCACAATCGGTATGTTTCGCAATGTTCTCTGCTTTAAAATCTTCTACACCTAACAAATATGCCTTCATATTAATCATCCACATACGGTGCTTTTGCTTCGCAATAAAAAAATCTAATATCATGGTGTTTAGTTTTTAGTTTTAACAAATTGTTCCATTCTTTTCAATTGAGCATACCATTTTTCGTACATGGTATTAATCTCACCTTCGTATAATTTTTTGGTTGCTGCGTCACGCTCTTTTTGTTCGATTGCATCATTGATTACAAAACGTTGCGCAATGTATTCCTTCGGTTTTCCATTATCATCTAAAACTGGAGCAACAATTGCATCTACCCAATAGAAAGAACCATCTTTTGCTTTGTTTTTGATTTCCCCGCGGAAGATTTTACCTGAAGAAATTGTTTTCCACATATCCACAAAAATTTGATCGTCTTGATCTCCCGATTTTAGCATACGGTGGTTTTTACCCATTACTTCTTCTTTGGTATATTTAGACCATTTCAAGAACTCTTCGTTTACATAAGTAATATTCCCTTGTAAATCCGTTTTTGAAACTATGGCTATATTATTAATAATACTATTTTGGGCTTTACTTTGTGTTTCTAATTCTTTTTGTTCAGTTATATCTGTTGCAAATTTAATTACTTTAACTACAGTGCCAGAAGAATCTTTAATCGGATTGTAGATTGCATTTAACCATACTGTTTCTCCAACAGCATTTACACGTTCAAACATTCCTTCTTTAGAAATACCTGCTGCTAAATCAGTCCAGAAATTTTTATATTCTGCAGTATTCTTTATATGATCTGGAACAAAACCACTATGATGTTTACCATGTATATCTGACAACGAAACCTTCATAGTATGTAGGAAATTAGCATTTGCATCTTTCACATACCCATCTGGTGTAAATTCAATCGTTGCCATGGTGGCATTAATACCATCTAAAATACCTTGAGTTTCAGCTGCTTTTTCAGCAATGGTTTTACTTTGGTATTCCATTTGCTCTTGCGTAGCCTCCATTTCTTCCATATTCTGACGCATCTCCTCTTCTTGCTGACGCATTTTCTCTAACATCTCATGCATCTGACCTTCTTTACGCTGCATCTCTTCTTGTGTAGCCGCCATCTCCTCCATGTTTTGACGCATTTCCTCTTCTTGTGCACGCATTTCTTCTGCTTGTTGTTGCGATTGTTCTAACAACATACGTGTGCGATCATTGGTTTTCGCAGTAGACAAGGTAGAAGCAATACTTTCAGCTAATTTGTTTACAAAATCTATGTGGTATTGCTCAAAATAATTAAACGAAGCGATTTCGATTACCCCAAAGGTTTCTTCATTTACAGTTAACGGAACAATCAAAAAACTTTTTGGATTAGCATCACCCAATCCAGAAGTAATTTTTACATAATCTTTCGGAACATCTGTAATATACAAGGTGTCATTTTCTTGCCATGCTTGACCTACTAGCCCTTCACCCTCTTCAATACGCATGTGTAAATACTTTTTCTTATTCCATGCGTAACAAGCAATTAATTCTAAATATTTATCAGAAGGATTATGGTCATTCACAATAAATAAACCTCCTTGATTTGCATTCAAATAACGAACTAAATTAGAAACGATACTATCTGCTAAATCTTCTAACTTTTGGTCATTAGCGCGAAGAATATCACCGAATTTTGCTAACCCTTCCGTAGCCCAATTGCGTTTTTTCTCGTCTTCCGTTGTTTGCTTTAATGATTCACGCATCGAGTTTAACGAAGAATAAATAGCCCCTTGATTATTAAATATTTCTATTTCCGTTTCAAAATTACCACTACCTACTTCTGACACATATTCTTTTACCGCATTCATATTAGTGACAACAGAGTTAATAGACCCTACCATCGCACCAATTTCATCTTGATTTGAAACTTCTATCGTCTCAACATCTTCACCAACAGATAATCTATCTAAAACTTCTTTTGTTTGATTTATTGGATTCGTAATCTTATTTGAAATATACAACGATATTAGAATCGCAATTAAAACAATCGATACAATAAGAACAAGTAAAAACAACTTAATATTAGCAGCAAAAGTTGTTCCCTCATCCATTTTTGTATGAGACTCAGCAGCAATCAAATCTGAAAGTTTTTCCATTTTATCTTCTAATGATGAAAAAGCATTTTCAAAGTCTTTGCTTAATTTCACAAAACTTGGAGAATAACGATTAAAGTTTCTATCTAAAGCAACTTCAACTACTTGATTAGAAGTAACAATATACTCCTCTAATGGTTTATCCACTTTATTAATTGCTTTTACTAAAGCAGAAGATAATGTTAACTGTTTTAAGGATTTTAATTGATCTCTGAAATTAGTAGAATGCTCTTTTATATCCGCTTTTACGGTATTAATTGCATCCCAATTCGTTTTTTCCGTTAACATTGCATTAAAACAATCTCCTCTTAACGCATCGTGCATCATATCCGCACTTTGTTGGTATTGTAGAGCACTTGAATTTGTCGTAATTTCTTCTTTTATATCATTTAATCGTTGAATACCGATAAAAGAAATTACACCTAGAATAAGGAGAAAGAATAGATTAATTCCAATGATTAATAAAATCTTACCTCTTACTGATAACTTGTTGATTAGATTTTTCATTTATTGAATTTTAAATAGATAAAAAAAATTAATAGAATACCCCATTATGTGAAGTAACACGAATCATAAATGCTACTTGATTAGCATTGGATGCGTTTGAACCTGCGATATTCGTCAAGTATTGAATACAAGGCTGAATATTAACATTAGAAGTAACAAAGTTGTAATTTAACTCTATTGCTCTTTCATTATATAAACCAGCATCTCTTTGACCTTTAGCAATAAAAGGACTTGCTATACCTAATGAAAGTATATCTTCGCTTCTTTTCGGGAACAAACCTACATATGAAACACCACCTCCTGCATAATAATTAAAAAAGTTGTAATCATTAGGAGCCCAACCCAAATCAACAAAGCCGTATAAACCTTGCGCTGAATCTGCTTTTTCATGAAACAAAAATTTATCTGCGATTAAATATGCTCCATAATTAAAATAATTTTTAGTATCAGTTAAATCAACTTGGTTATTAAATTTCAATGATTTTGATCCTGTATGTCCCCAAACACCAAACTTATAATCAGATAATAAAACCCCTTCACCTTCTTTGAATTTATTCACCTCAGCAATCATGAATACACCACCTTCTTTCAACGTAGAAGCATATTTTGTACCATGTGGATTATTCAATTGATCACCACCATGACCTTGACCAATAGCAACTCTAAAGTTGGCGTTATTGTCAAAATTGTACTCATAACGAGCAACTAAATTTGTAAAAGGAAACGTTGAAAATACAGGAACATTAAATGCAATAGTTGGTTGTAAACCAAATGAAGAGTTCATAAAGTTTAATGCAACGTTTGAAAAGGCAAAGTCCATGTTCAAATCATATTGTCCAACTAACAATCTCGATTTTTTAAAGAAATGTTGGTAATATAAATTATAGACAAAAGTTCTATAATTTAACTGACCATTCTTAAATTTCACATAATTATTAGTATCTGGAAAAGATTCAATATTTGAAAACATCTGCCAATCTCCAACATAATCAGATGTTGCATTGTCACCGAATGTATTTAAAGCATACAACGAAAACATACCACCATTCCACCATTTGTTTTCTTTGGTAAACACAGTGATTTGCGCTCCATTCACACCCATAATAAATGGTTTATTGAAACCTGTCACCTTTGCTACGTCCGTCATATTCATAACAAATGCATGTGCTTTAAACCCTTCCGAAAACAAATCATGCGCAGAAGTATCTGCTTCTTGTGCATTCGCAGAAAAGAACGTACTAACTAATACGCATAAAAAAACAAGTTTTTTCGTGATTTTAATCATTATTTATTCTTTTTTAAATAGTTATAAAAACAAATATATAAATATTATTTATAGTGCTTATAAAAGAATATGAATTATTAACGTAAAAAGTAAGTTTATTAACTTAGTGTTAAAAAACTAGATTAAATATTGGATTTTTATAACAAAAAACTAATAAAGCCAGTTTTTATGAAAGGAGTCGTAGAAATTAATTCCAAATTTAAGATGGGAAGCACCTAAACGGTTCGAAGAAACGCTTGCAGTCCAAAAAACACCAAATTTCCATAGATATTTAGAAATTTTTACTTTTCGTTCAATTCCTGCAAAAACTTCTCCTAATATATATTTTTCTTTTGGTAAAGAAAGGAAACCAGCACCTACTGTTTCCTCTAATTTCAACCTATTTAATAACCAAATTTTATTCAAAAAATAACCTTCGAAATGGTGAATAAAATTTCCTTGAAAATAAGAATTCGTCGTATTTAGCAAGGTATCTAACATCTGCATGGAAGTTACTGGGTTGGATAAAAACCACACATCTGAAGTTCTAAAATATTTGTATTCGATCAATCTTAAATCTTTTTTATAAATAAATTGACCTCCTACCACATTCAATATATAATTCCCCAAGGCTGCTACTTTTGCTTGTTGAGCTATTTTAATTTGAAGATAACCATAGTTAGATTGTCCACCAAAAAGTGAAGGAACCCCAGTTTTGTATTCTACACTAAAAAGAGGCCATTTAGAATCTAAAATTACTTTTTTGTTGTTCTTAATTAAATACTTTTGAAAAGGCTGGTATTCAAGCTCTAAATCAAAAATGGAAACTTTATAATTCTGAAAAGGAGTTGGTTTCGAAAACATTCCGAAATAATCGATCCAAGCAGGATACTGAATATTTGAAATAGACATTCTATTAGAATAATCAAAGGAAGTTCTCAGAAATAGACCATTAAATAATTCCGTTCTATAGGAAAATCCGATTTTTTGATTTCGAACACGATTAGATGGACCAAAAGTTCCTGTAATATTTTGAAAAGTATTGACATAATCATAAATATCTCCCACTAAAAATGTTACTCTACGTAATTTTAAAGGATTAAAATCATACGCAAATGCAAATTCACCTTTTAAATCTTTGTTGTAAAATCCATAGTCAACAGTGGGCTGAATTGTAATTTTATTACCATTTTGAAATTCTTTATCGTAATATAAATTCAACCGATGTCTATACCCTCCAACTCCAAAAGGAACAAATTGTGAAATTAAACCTCCAATCCAAAAACGTTGTTTTTCAAACGATTGTTGAATTGAAACACCATTCCAAAGCAAATCCAACCAATAGAGTTTATTAATACTATCATCCTGTTTATCGAGGTATTCTTTAGATTGATGATAGGAACGTAAACTATCCATCTTATGCGTAAACTTCACATCTTCATCACTCAAGCTAGATGGACGAAATTCGGTTCCTGTCTGTTGTAAATCAAACCTTTTGGTTTCTTTCCAAAAATTAGTAGGTTTTGGAATATCAGAAAATTGATAATTGGAGAAATAAACAGATGTCTTACCTAAAATCAATTTTTTATTGTCCTTAGTTAAAAAATCATAGGTGATGACATTAGGTAAACATCGATCAGAATCAACAACATACTCAATATTTAAAGTCAACGATTTTAAAAACAATAATGCAGAACCGTTAACAGCTCCTGAAAAACGAATTACTTCCGATTTAGAATCAGATAACCATAGAGTACCTGAAAGCAAAGGTTCATAATCAAAAAGGGGAATTATATTAATTTCATTAATGACACCATAAATTGGATGAACTTCACTTTGAATAAAATCAAAACGATAGTAAAAAAAAGCATTGTCAGCTAATGGGGAAACAATCGGTTTAGCAGACAAATGAGGAACTTGTATGTAATTTTGGTATATATTAAAAAACGCTTCTTGAATTCCTTTTACAAAAATGTAAGGGTTTTCATCTAGAGCTAATCTTGGAGTAATTCTACTACCACCATAAAAATCAAAGGAGGAGCCAATACTAGGGTCGCCGTGTAATTCAACCTCCCCACTACTTGAATAATCATTAAAAACCTGATAAACGTCTTTACTATTTGAATTCTCAAGATAACTTTTGGATTTCCACTCCAATTGCGATTCACGTTTGAATACAGAAAGCTCATTTTCTTCAACTTCCTTATCTAATTTTGAAATACTATATATATCAGCTTCAAACGAAGAGTATTGATTTTCAATTTCTTTTCGATGTTTAATCGCTTGTTTCATTATTTCTTTACCCCAATCTCTCTTCGACTTCCTTTTAACAATCACATCTTTCATTTGATGTACAGTGTCTTTTTGTTGAGAAAAAACAGGGCTAATTAAAAAGCAAATAAAGAAAATTATACTTACACGTATCATCTGAAACATTAGTCTTGTTTCAAAGGTAATTGATTTTGAAAAAATCCAATGAAAAACCCAAATAAAGTCATTCCTGTTAATGTTCCTAAGGTATCTTCTACAATGAAAGAAAAAAGCAATGCAATTAAAATGGAAAAAAATAACCCATTTGAATTTAAAACATTCTTTAAACTATAGAATAACCAACTTAAAAACAAAATCAACCCAATCAAACCATAATTAACCCAGATTGTCAAAAACTGATTATGACTTTCCCATTGATTTTCAGGAAGTAATTTTGAGTTTAGGTTTTGATATGCATCTTGAAATGCAATTTTACTTCCTCCTAAACCAACTCCGAAGAAAATGTTTTTTTGAATGATGTATTTACTCGCTTTCCAAAATTCAAAACGTTGAAGAATACTATGTCCATTTGGATTTAGATTCCCAGAAAGTTCGTATTTCATTTGTTTATACCTTGCCAACAAACCTGTTTCAAACTCTACTACAGAAGAAACTCCATTTTTGATGTTTTCTATATCCTTTTCGGTAAGTTGGTTCATTCCTTCTGCATCCTTTCGCAATCCTTTTGAAGTCAAATAGCGTTTAATCACATATTTATATTGGTATCCTTTAGGATTGTAATCATCTAATGTCAGCTTTGCACGTTCATTCCAAATACTATCTACTTCTTTTTCACAATAATACAAGTCTAAATAGTAACCATTTTCCGTGATATTGGTATGTTTTTTATGTTCATAAAGATTTCCTAATGCTGTTTTAGCGGGTAAAATCGCAGGTATTTTTTCAATTGTATTTTTATTAACTTCTTCGAAAATATGGATACTACTTACTATTAAAACTAAAAATGATATAAGGGCTAGGTATTTGATTTTTCGACTAGGATGTTGGTAAACCACATATATTACGATTCCTATCGTGCCTCCAATTAAAACTAATACACCCGAAAGGACTTGAGAATAATAGGTGTAAAATAAAAGCCATAAAGCAATCAATATCCATACTATTTTATAAATGATTTCTTTGGTTTTTAACATAGAAGAAATTGCAATAAAAAAAGCAATATCTACCATCAAAGCGAAGCGTATATGGGAAACAAATAATGTCATTTCACGAATATCAGGAAAACAAGTCTTCCCTTGAAAATAGATAAATTGAAAGATAGAAACCCCTGTTACTATTAGTGAGAAAAGGGTCAATATTATTTTTTTGTTTGCAAACAGAAACGAAGAAAAACAAACCATTAAAATCGGCCAGGCTATAAAATTTAAATTAGAACCCAACATTTTAAGACCATTGATCTTATCTGAAGACCATAAAAGACTTAAAATCATCCAACCAATAAAAAAGAAAAACCAGCGTAGTGTCTTATTTTCTTTTAAAGAAATCCAAGTTTCACGTTTATTTTTTTGAAAGATAAAAAGCACTAAAAAATAGACGGTTGCTAAAGAGGTAAGCGCTTTACTTAAAGTTAAACCAACAAAAAGAAGAACAATTCCAAGTAAAAATGGGATGAACTTCTTTTTGTCAGTAATTGAAAACATATACAGGGTTAATTACCTTTATAACGTCTATTTTTTCAAAATAGTATTGTAGGTAGTTTTATTTTGTAAAATTTCTTTTGCTTTATCTACAAAATTATCATCACGAAATGCATGTTCAGCTCTACCCTTTTGGTAATAATATCTTGAAACGATTTCATTTTCAAGCAATTCTTTAATTTCTGCATTAAATTTTTCTAAATCACGTTGTTTTGAAGGAGTTACTTTTTTGAAAAGTGCTTCATATTCCGCTTTAGAATCTTCATAATACCCTTCTTCTTCTGCAATTTTTTTCATTTTCTTTAACACTTCTTCACTCGCTGTAGAGTAATCGAAGGTATCTTTTAACACCAAATCTTTAAACTGATTGTATTCTGCATCAGTTAATTTAAATTCACCTGCTGGTGCAATAGAAGCGTGTGTTTTGTAATAATCAGTCGCATAATTAAAAATGAAATTTTTCCCTACTAACATCGCAGTCAATCGGCTAAATTCTTTTTCTTTGACTTTCACATCCGGTTCAATACCTCGACCATCTATTACTTCTCTACCGTTCACTGTTTTAAATTTACGTATTAATGAATCAGCAATCACTTTTGGACGTTCGTCTTCATCCTTATCATAGTATTCTAATTTTTGAACACATCTACCAGAAGGTGTATAATATTTAGCAATCGTCAATTTGATTTTAGAACCGTACTTTAAATCAAAAGTACGTTGTACCAATCCTTTCCCAAAAGATGTTTGACCTACGATCACAGCTCTATCTAAATCTTGTAAACTACCAGAAACAATTTCACTCGCTGATGCAGAACCTTCATCAATTAATACAACAATTGGAATTTCAGTGTCTAATGGTTCAACTTGTGTTTTATATACTTGATTTTCATCTTTTATTCTCCCTTTAGTAGTAACAACTATTTTATCTTTCGGAACAAAGAAATTCACGATTTTAACCGCTTCGATCAACAAACCTCCCCCATTTTCACGTAAGTCAAACACCAATTGTGTCATACCTTTCGCTTTTAAATCTAGGAATGCCTTTTTTACTTCTTCAGAAGCAGTTTGAGTGAAACTATTCAATTTGATATAACCAATTCCATTTCCAATAATACCTGCATAGGGAACATCTGGAATTTTGATTTCATCTCTGGTAATTGGTATTACAATTTCTTCTTTATCATTTCGTAATACTTTGACTTGTATGGTAGTACCCTTAGGTCCTTTTAGAGCTTGAGAAACATCTTCTGAAGGTTTTTTGACCATATTTTTCCCGTCAATTTCTAAAATTTTATCACCTGCCTTCAACCCTGATTTTTGTGCTGGATTACCTTCATAGGGTTCTGAAATACAGATATAATCCCCCATTTTTCGAATTAATGAACCAATTCCACCATATTGCCCTGTGGTCATCAATCGATAATCTTCCATGTTCGATTCGTGGTAATATACTGTATATGGATCCAACTCTTTCAACATTGCATCAATAGCAATTTTAGAAAGTTTACCCGGTTTTGGTTCATCTACAAAATGTACATCCAAATTCTGATAGATCAAATCCATCAGTTCAAGTCCTTTAACAACCTCAAAGTTATTAGATTGCGAAAACCCTAAATAAGTAGATAATAAAAAGGTAGTAAGAATAACTACGTTTCTAAAGGCAGTAAACATTGTTTTATGCATCTTGTAATTCGTTTTGTAATTGAACGATTAATTTTTGAAATAATTGTTCTGTTTTTTTTAAAAGAAGATCATACGGCATTTCTTCCTTGTTAGTATAGACCAAAAACAAGGCTATTTGTATGTTTTTTTCTTTTAAAAAAGACTCTAAAATTAACTTATTCTTTCGAACTGTCTCACGCATCAAGCGTTTTATTCTATTTCGATCGTGTGCTTTTCGAAAAGTTCGTTTCGGTGCGGAAAACACCAATTGAAATGGAACCGCTTCTGGAAGTTCACAAATTTTGTAATGAATCAACATCGGAAATTGTTTTACGACTTTTTTATCCTCGTAAATCGAACCAATAATCTTCTGACTACATAATTTATATACCTTCCCAAGGGTTTGATCCATAAAAACAAAGGTAACAATTTATCATTGCAAAAAATGAAGTTGAATTCGACGAAAGATATGTTTGGGATTAAATGACATTTAAAAACTACAATCGAAAATTCATATTGCCTTGCTTTTGATTATCTTTGTTTTTCAAATTTTGAATTATGTTTAGATCTCATACGTGTGGCGAATTACGCCTTGAAAATTGCAATCAAACAGTAACTTTAGCGGGTTGGGTTCAACGTTCGCGTGATTTAGGAGGAATGACCTTCGTAGATTTACGTGATCGTTATGGTATCACACAGTTGGCTTTCAATATGGAAGAAAACGAAACGTTGTGTTTGCAAGCACGTAAATTAGGTCGTGAATTCGTAATTCAAGTGGAAGGAACTGTAATCGAGCGTTCTTCTAAAAACAAAAACATTCCAACAGGTGAAATTGAAATAAAAGTTTCTGCGTTGAAAGTATTAAACGCTTCTGTTGTTCCTCCATTTACTATTGAAGATGACACAGACGGAGGAGAAGAATTAAGAGCACAATTCCGTTATTTAGATTTAAGAAGAAATCCAGTTCAAGAAAAATTACGTTTAAGAAACCGAGTTGCTTTAGAAACACGTAAATTTTTAGATAGCAAAGATTTCCTTGACGTGGAAACACCTTATTTAATCAAATCTACTCCTGAAGGAGCGCGTGATTTCGTTGTTCCAAGCCGTATGAACGAAGGAGAATTTTACGCTTTACCACAATCTCCTCAAACGTTCAAACAGTTGTTGATGGTATCTGGTTTTGACCGTTATTATCAAATCGTAAAATGTTTCCGTGATGAAGATTTACGTGCTGACCGTCAACCAGAGTTTACGCAAATCGACTGTGAAATGGCGTTTGTGGAACAAGAAGATATTCTAAATACCTTCGAAGGATTGGTAAAACATTTGTTCAGTGAAGTAAGAGGTATTCAGTTTGAGGGTAATTTCCCACGAATGACTTATGCTGAAGCGATGGAACGTTATGGATCAGACAAACCAGATATTCGTTTTGATTTAGAATTTGTGTATTTAACAGATTTAGTTCAAAACAAAGGATTTGCGGTGTTTGACAATGCGGAAACGGTGATCGCAATCAACGCACAAGATTGTTCTGAATACACACGTAAACAATTAGATGCATTAACGGATTGGGTGAAAAGACCTCAAATTGGTGCTACTGGATTGATTTACTTAAAATACAACAACGATGGTTCGTTAAAATCATCAGTAGATAAATTCTATAGTCCTGAAGAATTGAAATTGTGGGCTGAAAGAGCAAAAATGCAACCGGGTGATTTGTTATTGGTGTTGTGTGGTGGTTTAGACAAAACGCGCAAACAAATGAACGAATTACGTTTACATATGGGGAACGAACTAGGATTACGCAATCCAAATGTTTTCAAACCTTTGTGGGTGGTTGATTTCCCATTATTAGAGTGGGATGAAGAAAGTGGAAGATACCACGCAATGCACCATCCATTCACTTCTCCAAAACCAGAAGATTTCGCTTTATTAGACATTGATCCAGGAAAAGTTAGAGCAAACGCTTATGACCTTGCTATGAATGGAGTTGAGTTAGGTGGTGGATCGATACGTATTCACGATAGAGCAATCCAAGAACGTATGTTTGAATTGTTAGGATTTACACCTGAAGAAGCTCAAAAACAATTTGGTTTCTTATTGAAAGCGTTTGAATTCGGTGCTCCTCCACACGGTGGTATCGCTTTCGGTTTAGACCGTTTGGTTGCAACAATGGGTGGTTCAGATTCTATCCGTGATTATATCGCTTTCCCGAAAAACAATAAAGGTCGTGATGTAATGATTGATGCTCCTTCTACATTGGATGAAAAACAATTGGAAGAGTTGTCGATTAGAACAGCGGTGAGTGAAAAGTAAGCATTAGGCATTAGGCATTAGGCATTAGGCATTAGGCATTAGGCAAAAGTATTTGAGTCAGATATATTCTGACTTATCTATTTGCAATATTTTCATAGTTTAAAGGTATTCTAATAACTTGTTTTTAAAATAACTGTACCTTTGAATTATGAAAAAATTCACCCTATTTCTTTTTACTATTTCAGTACTTTTATCTTGTAAAAAAGATACCCCTACTATTACCGGACAAACAGGAGGTTATTTAGCCACTTCACTGAATGGATTTGAATACATTGGAGAGTTTGAAGAAAAAGATGCTCCCTTGTATTATGAATATCCTTATCCCTTTCATTTTGATGATTATGGAGATAACGATCGCATTTTAGTGATGTCACAAAATACATTGGCAAATCCTCCAAAAAGAAGAAAGTGGTATGGTTTAAATTACAAAAATCAACAAATTACTGAAACACTTTTAAGTGATGATGGCTTTGGCCCTGATTGGGGAAATTTTATGCAATTTAGTTTCAATCACGATGATTTTTCAATTCAATCGTGGCACACAACAGGATACTATTTTTATCAACTTGGAAAAGAGAAAAAAGAAACTTCGTATTTCATTACGGATGGAAATAAATTAGTAACTAAAATTTTGAAAAATCACTTGTTACGTTTCATAAGTGAAGTTTCTGTTTGGCCTTACAATACCAAGACACAGCAAAATGAAAAGCAATTCATATTGACAGGTGAACAAAGTGCGATGAAAGCGATAGATTATTTCATCGACGAAGCAAATTATGAAACTCAAGTAGAAAATTCAATTTATACAGGATATTTCTATCCTTCTTATGACGGCAATTGGATTGGAATATCTCAAGGAAATAAGCGTTTAGATACACTATTAATTAGTAAAGAACCAACGTATTTTTACAATCAATCCTTGTGTTATACTTTCGTTGAAAAAGTAGGCAATAAAATGTATTTAGCCTTTATTAAAAACAAATTTAATCCGAACACCGAACAAGATTTGAGTATGTATGAACTTACAATAGGAGAAAATATTCTTAAACCTCTATTTGTAAACCAAGATCTTCCACCTGATGAAAATTTTACCATTCAAGCATTAAGAAATGGAAAATTGTACTTTTTCCCGACGGCAAATGCGGCAGATCAAACACCTTACACTATAAATACCAAAGGAGAAAAAACTCCTTTTACGCTACTAACTAAAAGATCCGATGCAAGTCAGTTGAAAATGGTCTTTTCAAAAAAATATCTTTACATTACGTTAACTGATGATGCTCCAAGACGCTTGGAATTTTACAAGAAAAATTTATTTAACGATTAATCTCAATCATGCGTATCACACTCTTTTTAAGCTGTTTGCTTTTACTTGTTTTTGCTTGCAAAAAAGAAACCAAACAAACAACTATCACTACAGAAAAAAATCCGATGATGCAACCAGTTATCATGGGGTTTAGTAATTCGATGGATAGCTTATCAGGAAGTAAATTGAACCCTGTATTGGATTCTATAAGAAAAGAATATCCGAATTGTTTAATTTTTAATATTCACGTACCTAATAAAACAAATAACACAGATTCACTAGCAACAGAAGATTCAGAATTATTTGCACAATTTTATCAGGTATATGCCTATAAAGACAGTACCAACCATATTCCCTATCTTTATTTTGGAGCTAGAAGATATTTAGGTGGGTTAGAACAAAATTCTATTGTTTTTAAATCTTTAAAATCATCTATTGAATGGGCTAAAGAAAATTATTATCCACTTATCGATATTACAGGGATTACATCTGAAATTGTGAATAATGAACTCAAGGTAAACGTAAAAATTAAAACGTTAGAAAATGTATATTCCATTTCAGCGATTTCAGTTGTCTTAACAGAAGATAATGTAAAAGCAACACAAGTAGGAGATAAAACTTCTCACCCAAATGTACAACACAATGTATTTCGAAAATGTTTAACTGACATCAACGGTAAAAAAATTCAAAATACGATCGCTAAAGATGTAGAAACTACCCTAACCTATACGTGTCCATTAGATAAATCGTGGAATCCATCTAATCTTTATGCCAATGCCATCATTTGGATTGACACTCCTCCTTATGGGAAAATGATAGATTATGGTAGACGATCGAAAGTGTTAAATTAGATAATAGTCAAACTTTTTCAAATTCTCTGAAATACTTCAAATCCAACTTCGCCATGTTTTTTCCAGAAAGCATCTGATAAAACTGGTTTTGTTTGACTAGGAAAAAATAAGGTAAATTGTGATTGATAACAAGAAAGGGCTTTCTTCTTTTGTTCTAGAAATGAAGAAATATCTTGAATAAAAAAGGTTGGATTTTGATAGTCTTTCAAATCGACATTTAAATCATATACTTTATATAAATAAAGTTCAGCTCTTAATTTATTCGTTTTGAAAAATTTAAGGACAATCTTTGCTAAAGCAATATGATCAGGGTGTTTATCTTGAATATGGGGTAAATAGATAGCATAAGGATTTTCTAACTTATGTTTTAAGTAGGTTGTGATTTTATCACTCTGTTTTTCTGCTTCGCCGTCGGGTATTCCTAAAAAATGTACTTGTTCATGACTAACTCCTAATGTTGCGCATGCGGCAATACATTCTTCTCTTCTAATACGTTTTAAAGAAACTAACATCTCCTCATTCATCTCAATCAAATGATTGTGAGAATTTTCTCCATCCGAAATTACAATTATCTCAACAGTATATCCATTTTGTATATAATTTTGAATTGTACCACCACATGCGAGTGTTTCATCATCTGGGTGTGGAGCTAGAATATAGATCAATTTACTCATAAAAACGAGTAGATTTTAATCTTTCAAAGGCATCAATAGAAGCATATTTCAAAGCATTTAATTTTGCCTTTTCACTATAAAAACTATACTTTTCATTAAGTTCTAGTATAGCATTCGACCAATCTTGTATTTCAAAAGTAGAAATACAAATTCCTCCCTCACCTACTGCTTCTGGTAGTGCACCCAAATTAGAAGTAAGTGCTGGAATACCATACAATCCTGCCTCAATGACTGTTCTACCAAAACCTTCTCTTAAGCGTGAAGGTGATAGTAAAATCTTGGTTTGTTGGTATATGTTGTCCATATCATGATTTCTTGCTATAAAGCGAATGTTATCTGCGTAATTTTCGTTTAGTTTTAAATCTACCCACCCTCCTACTATCAAAAATTGTTCATTTGGGAATGCTAAAGCAAGTTGTTCTAATACATCTAATCCCTTATCGTATATAGGATTAATTAAGGTAATATAACGTGGATTTTGATTGCTTAATTTTGCTTTTTCAAAGGTTGGATAAAAAACTTCAACTGAAGTATGTCCAAAAGAATCAATGTAACTTTTTATAAATTCAGAGGATGTAAAGATAAAGTCAGGGTTAGCATTAAAGTACTTTTCAAAATTAGTTACAGTGTGATGAAGCCAATAACAAATAGGAACTTTTCTTTTCTTACAATGTTCGATTATATCCTTGGAGCCAGACTGTTGGGTGATTACTTTAGTTCCCTCAATTGTAATTTCATCAATAACTTCTAATACCTTTTCTTTACTTGTTATAATACACAAATAGTTATTATATATATACTCAATCGAAAATACATCTCTTTTACAAACTTTAATATCCAGACTTTTCAATTCTTTTACATAAATAGAAAGGTCTTTCAATGTATTATAAGCTCCAATACATACTAGATCTACATTTGAAGCTACTTGATTACAAAAAAAACGTTGATTAACCTCTGTTCCAGCTAAAAACAAAGGTGGAATAGGTCTATATGTAGCAAAAATTAATTTTTTAATTGGCATATTTTTCACTTACACCACCATTTTCAAAAAGATAGACTTTATCTGCATATCGTAACGACGCTAATCTATGAGTGATTACAAAAATGGTCATTTCATTTTTAAGTTCAAAAATATGCTTATAAATTTCATTTTCTGTAATTTCATCTAACTCGTTGGTTGCTTCATCTAAAATCAGCAACTTAGGTTTACGAATCAATGCCATTGCTAAAGCAATACGTTGTCTTTGTCCACCAGATAAATGTATTCCTCGATCCCCAACAACTGTATCTAATCCAAATCTTAAACTTTCAACATAATTCTTTGCCTGAACACGCTCTAACGCTTCCCACATATCTATTTCAGAAGCATTTGGATTTGACCAGAGTAAATTATTACGGATAGAATCATTAAACAAAAAACGTTCTTGAGACATATATGCGATTTGACTTCGCCAAGAAGCATATCCAATCTCACTTAGCGATTTGTTATCGACCGAAATAGTTCCAGAAGTTGGCTTTAAAAGTCCTATTAAAATATCAGCAAATGTACTTTTTCCAATGCCTGATTTTCCAGTGATCATAGTTACTTTGTTCGCTTCAATAAAAAAAGATGCATTTTTAAGAATTTGCTTCGATTCGTTATACGCAAAAAACAAATTCTCCACTTTGATACCATAATTTAACTCTACTTTTTTTGAACCTTCGTAAAAATCTGTCTCAATATTATTCTCAAACAATTCTATGTTTTTTCGTACATCTTTAGCGATTGGCAAATTATTTAAAACTGTTTGAAAACTTGAAGAACATGATTTCACCCCTGGTAAAATACGAGAGTAAATATATACCAACATTAATAAATCAATAACTGGTTGATCATAAAATCTATAGATGAAAAATAAAAATCCTGCAATAAGCATTGAAGAACCAACATCGTATGAAAAATCAGATATGGCCTTAGATTTATTAAAAGAAATGAAATTATGGTTTACTTGATCAGACATTGAATCAAAATTTTGCAATTGATTTTCTGTCAAATTTTGACTTTTTGTAATTTTTATCGTTAAAAATAATTCTTGAAGATTCTTTTGAATTTCTGATAGCATTTTTTTGTTTTGTTTCCCTTTCGCTAAAGAACTTGTCAAAATTTTTCGTTGCATTATAAACAATAGAAAACCAACGCCCATAATAAAAAGTGAAACTTTCCAAGATATAATAAAGGCCATTAAAATATGAATCAATAATAGGATTAAGGTACCAAGCAAATTTGTGAGTGAAATGACACCGAATGAAACTTGTTGTATTTCTCTTGAGAGTAATCCGATTAAATCTGAACTACGTACCTTTACAATCGTAATCCACTCTGTTTTGAGAATGGCTCTATGCAGTCTTTTTCTTAAATTATTTGAATAATCTTGAGAAATTGAAGTATTAACAATAGAACTAAAATACTTAAGTGTTGCATAAAAAATGATAATTAACACAAAGAAAATCAGAACATTTACAAAAGAAACATTTACATGTATTGCCTGAAAAAAATAACGAGCATTGTCAACAATCTTACTATCTACTTTGGGTATTGATTTTAATCCAGTTATAGACAACAAAGGCACTAAAATTACAAGTCCTACCCCCTGAAAAAGACCTAAAAAAATGTATAAAAACAATGAAAGGTAGAGCTTTTTACCACTGCCTTTGATCAACCATACGAGTTCAGAAAAAGTCTTTTTCAAAATAAAAATTAAATAATCAGAATTATATGGTAAAATTAATCAATCTATTTAAGCCAAACGATTATATAATGATGATACAAATAAATATTGCATTTTCGGATAAAATTTATTGTTTTGAATATACTTTTCGAAAATGAACTTTGCATCCAATTTATTTTTTGTAATAAAAAATAAATTAAATAATTCGTGCACTATTTTCCATTCATATATTTCGTTTTCATAAATTAAATAGTTTATATATTCCTTGGTATTTAAGGCGTTTAGAAATTGTTTTTTTGCTATTTCGTATTTTAAATTTTTAAAATAAAGTTTACCTAAATAATAAAACGCTTCTTTTCTATTTTGATTTAAGTTTGTTGTTTTTATGAGGATTTCTTCAATTTCCTCAAAACCATAATTAGCATCAATCATCAAAGCACCTAATCGAATTCCTGCCAAATAAGCATATTCAGTTTTTCCAAATTGCAAAATTTGTTTGTATTGAGAGAATGCCTTTGACAACTGCTTATCTGCCTGATAAGCATCTGCTAATAAAAAAAATCGATGTACATTTTTATCCGTAATTTCTTTATTACCAATTTCCGAGAATAATAACCTTGCATCTTCTCTACTTTTTTCTTCAATATTCTGAAAAGAATGCGATTTTGCTCCTTGAAAAATAGTGTAAATTATTTTCAAATCATGACAAATAGCCACTTCTTCATTATTCTTATTTACTAGATAATTATGTATTTCCCCTTTCCACTCCCATCCTGTTTGATTTAAACTAAGTAAATGAATATTACTAACATATAAACTACCTGTTGATCTGTAAATTAAGTATGAAATATTGGTATTTAAATTCGTAAAGGAAAATGTTTCACTTATCTGCATATATTCATCTGCATCTATAAATAACAACCATGGACAATTAAATTTTTTATTATTATACGACTCTGTTGCGCGATCTAAAGCAATGTTTCGATTATGAGAAAAATTTATCCAACTATCAGAATAAATCTCACCATTAATTCCATATTTTTCACCTAATTTCTTTACTAATTCGATCGAATTATCCGTTGAACCAGTATCTGATATAATGTAATAATCAATTAGCGTATGAATCGAATCAAATAATCGCTCTAAATTTTTGGACTCGTTTTTAATAATCATATTCAAGCATGCTTTCTTCATCCTTATGAATTTAGATCAAAATTATCTTTAAAATAATCCCCTTCATAGTTTGTAAGAAGAAAATCACCCATTATATCAACATTTTCCTGAAAAATTCCGTTATTAAAAATAGAATGGATAGCATTCTGAATAGATTCTACATTACTTTCAAAATCAAGTTTTAATCCAAGTTTGTGATAGACAATTCTTGCTGCTACTCCGTTGTAATCCCAATAATCAATTGGTGGAAATACAATTAAAGGAGTTTTAGAGTAAAGTGCCTCTAGGTAACTATTACCACCGCCGTGAGTTAAAAAAACATCTGCTTTTGAAAGTAGGGTCAAGTACTCAATTTGCTCTGATAATGATAAAACGATGATATTTATAGATGTAACTTTTAATTGCTTTTCAAAACTTCTAGGTACTCGAATAATTATAAACCAAGTTGGATTTAATTTCGCAATTTCAATAACTTTAGAAAAATATGAAATTATTAACTCTTCAGATATGAGTTGATTTATTATAGTTCCTAAAGTGCAAAAAATCAATTTAGAATTGTGAGACTTTTCTTTGAGTTTAAGAAAAAAATTTAACCGTAAAGAAGAAATAGGATCTTTAACTAATTCAATCATTGGACCCATATATTTATGGTTAAAATGTAATGATTGTTCTTCAAAATCTAATTCTTTTGGTTGTAAATACCAAAATTCCATCCCTTTAAAAATTGGGTACCTTTCCCAATAATTAGGGGTAAATTTTTCAGGTATTTGCAATTTTTTCATTGCTTTTTTTATCAAATACTTATCAGATCTTAAAGGAAAAAGAAAAATATTTTTAATTTCTTTTTTCTTTATTTTTTTTTTCTTTTTTAGCCAACTAATATCTGCAGCTTCTCCAGGAAATTCATAATAATTTAAAGGTGGAAAACTCGAATTTTCAATCTC
>JBILUY010000095.1:0-9485 GCA_044370735.1 Crocinitomicaceae bacterium
AAAGATTAAATAGGATATAAAAAGTGACTTTTGTTACATTTCTACATTTTTATAATTTATTTATGAAACTTGATTTGTTATATTTGAAGATCAGTGGTAATTTTACTTAAAACATTTAACTTAATTTATAAGTATGTACGGGATTGTAAATAAGGCTATCGAAGAATTAGTAACTGAAACTTTCGGTGAAGAGAAGTGGAATGCAGTTAAATTGAAAAGTGGTGTTGATATAGATTTCTTCATAAGTACAGAGCCTTATGACGATGATATTACTTATAAATTGGCAATTGCTGTTTCCGAGGAAATGTCATTACCATTGAGTGATGTGTTGATCGCTTTTGGTGAGTGGTGGATTTTAAAAACAGGGAAAGAAAAATATGGGTATTTGATGGAGAGTGGTGGTAATAATTTTAAAGAGTTTATTACTAATCTTCCTTTGTTTCACAATCGTGTTATGATGATTTACCCTAAATTAACTCCTCCAGAATTTAAAGTCACAGACATTCAAGAAGCTAGTTTGCATTTGCATTATTTTTCTAAAAGAGTTGGTTTGCAAGAGTTTGTTAGAGGTTTAATTCAAGGGTTGGGTAAGTTTTATGGATGTGAAGTTGAGATAAATTTACTTGCTTCACGTGATGAAAATGCAGATCACGAAGTATTTGAAATAAAATGGAAATAAAATTTTCGAAAGAGCAGATAAATAGGCTCTTTCCATTTCATCTTATTGTTAATAATCAGTTTGTTATTACCTCTGCTGGTAGTAGTTTAGTTAAGATTGTGTCTTCAATTTTAGGTGAAAATTTTTATGACCTTTTTTCGATTGAAAGGCCCTTTTCAAGTAAACCTTTTCAATTTCAAGAACTTTCAAATAATAATGAGGAATTTTATATTATTAAATCTAAATCTACCGAAACTTTATTCAAAGCCCAATTAGAGTTTTTAGGTGTAGAAAAAGCATTATTTATTTTAACACCTTGGTTTAATAAGATTGAAGATTTAAAACAAAACAATCTAATTATTTCAGATTTTGCGAATTACGATCAAACCCTTGATCTATTGCACGTAATTAAAAATATTGAAATTAATACTGATGAGTTAAGGCAATTAACAAATCGATTAAAAAACAAAAACTTACAATTAGCACTTCAAGAAGAAAAATTTCGAAATATCATCGAAAATATGAACCTAGGTATTTTGGAAGTGGATAATAATGATGTTATTCAATATGCAAATAATACTTTCTCTCTTTTATCAGGGTATTCTTTTGAAGAATTAAAAGGTAATGTGGCATATAAATTACTTACGAAGGGAGGTGATGAAAAAGTTATAGAAAGTGTTTTAGACGAACGAAACAATGGTGATTCTGGAAATTTTGAAGTGAAAATTTTCACCAAAAATGGAGAAGAACGTATTTGGTTTATCAGTGGAGCTCCACATTATAACGATAAAGGGGAAATAATTGGTTCGATTGGAGTTCATTTAGATATTACTGAACGAAAATTGTTGGAATTAGCCATTGAAAAAGAAAGAGATAAAGCACAAGAAGCTTCCAAAACGAAAGAATTGTTTTTAGCAAATATGAGTCACGAAATCAGAACTCCTTTAAATGTGATTTTAGGTATGATTCGTTTGATTGAGAGGGAGAATTTAAGTGAAAGACTTTCAGAATATGTTAGACAGTCTCAATATGCAGCAAGTCATTTACTTTCGATAATCAATGATATTTTGGATATGTCTAAAATTGAGTTTGGAGAGATGCAATTGCAACAGAATCAGTTTCATTTAGCTTCTCTAACGAATTCTATTGAATCTATTTTTACTCCAAATGCTGATGAAAAAGGATTATGTTTTAACTATTCAATTTCTGAAAATATCAGTGATACACTTATTGGTGATGATGTTAGGTTAAGACAGGTTTTAATCAATCTTATCGGAAATTCTTTAAAATTCACAGAAAAAGGTTCCATTTCTTTAAAGGTAGACTTGAAAAAAGACATGCAAGAAAGTCAGTTAATTGCTTTTGAAATTCAAGATACTGGAATTGGAATGTCGCCAGAATTTGTTAATCAAATCTTCGATAAATTTTCACAAGAAGCAAATAAGGCAAATCGTAAATATGCAGGTACAGGGTTAGGAATGACCATTTGTAGAGACCTACTTGCATTAATGAAAAGTGAATTGAAAATTCAAAGTGAAAAAGGAAAAGGAACTTTAATCTCATTTGAAATTTCATTCCCTAAAGCGCAAATGGAAATCCATTCTCCTAAAGAGATTGATTTAGAGATAGTCGATGTAACTGGTAAACACATTTTGTTGGTGGAAGATAATAAAATCAACCGATTGATTGCAGGGAAGAGTTTGGAAATGCTTGGATGTACTTTTGAGGAAGCAACAAATGGACTAGAAGCAGTTGAAATTCTAAAAAAAGAATCCTTTGATCTAATTTTAATGGATATCCAAATGCCTGAAATGGATGGGTTGGAAGCAACACAAATTATTCGAAATCAGATGCAAATAACAACACCTATTTTAGCATTAACTGCGAATGTTTTTAAACAAGATATTGATACTTATTTGGCTGCCGGAATGAATGATTTCATTATAAAACCTTTTGATGAAGAAGAATTTTTTAAAAAAATTACTCAAAATATTAGAGTATAAGTTCTTTGTAATCATTCGAGTTTATAAGGGTTTATTTTTAGTTTTGCATCTGTAAATTCTAAATAGATGAAAACGATTAAAGATCCCGGTTTAGGTTCCCGCTTTCAAAAGCCTGTCAAGCGAATGATGAATCAAGATGGTTCATACAATATTGTGCGAAAAGGAGGGTTGTCTAATTTTCAAGATTTCTATAAGTATTTACTTGATATTCATTGGTATCATTTCATTTTATTAGTCTTATTGATTTACATTTTAATCAATTTGGTTTTTTCTGGAATGTATATGGCTATCGGTATTGAGCAATTAAAAGGAGTGCCCACGCATCAACATCCGTTTTTTAGTGCTTTTTTCTTTTCAACTCAAACATTTACAACTGTAGGATATGGTTCTGTATCGCCAAATGGAACTGCTGCTGAAATTGTTGCGATGATAGAAGCGTTTTTTGGTTTGATGGGGTTTGCCATTGCAACAGGTCTTTTATATGGTCGTTTTTCTAAACCAAATGCGAAGATTGGCTTTTCTAACAATGTTATCATTACACCATTTGAGGATGCTACTGCGATGATGTTCAAAATTGTCAATATGAGAAATAATGTCTTACTCAAAACAAAAGTAAGCGTCTTTCTTGCAATGGATAAAGAAGAAGGGGAGCAATCGTTTAATAAACAGTATTTTCAACTAAATCTTGAGGTTGATTACATTACTTTTTTCCCTTTAACGTGGACTTTGGTACATAAAATCACAGAAGAATCGCCATTATATCAATTAGATGTTAAACAAATCCGCAAGCGTAATGGTGAGGTTTTTATTTTAATTGAAACTTTTGATGAAACCTATTCGCAAGATATCGTTCATAAACATTCATATGCCGATGAAGATTGGCTAGAAAATGTAAAATTTGATGCTAATTTTAGACCTGACGAAGATGGAAAATTAGTGCTTCATATTGATGAATTGAGTAAAGTTTCGCCGGTGTGAATAGAATTATTAATGTTTAATTTTTAGTGTTTAATTAAACCTCCAAAATTTTTGGAGATTTACTATGACGTAAATAACTCTGAATAATTTGTTTGGCATCACGATCTTCTTTTTCGATTGCTATTTTGTCTTCCCATTGTTCGAATGGATATTCCAAATAGTTAGCTGGAATAAAGGAAAATCCTCGATATGTTTCGTTTTGAACTAAAATAACCGCTTTTTCTGTTTTTGTTCTACCTTGTTCGATAATAATAAAATCCGATTGGTTGAATTTTAGGGTGTTAATCAAATTTGAAACACGTTCATTATATTCTTCTGCGCTTTCTTTTTCGATACAAGCTCCTTTACACTCATTGATTTGATAACCAAAACATTCGTGTTGAGTAGGGTAGAGTTGGGTCAACTTTTGACACAATCTGTATTGTTTTACTTTTGAAAGTAAATATTTTTTAGCCTCGGGTAAACTTTGAAAAACTGTGATTGGTAATTGATTGGTTTTGGATAAATTACCAATTTCAAGTTGGATATAACCTTTTTCATCGGTCTTACTAAATAATCCAAGAGGAAATAAGTTTTTGCGTAATTTACGGTTGTAAATAGGTGTATGTTTTTTAATTAACTGTGATTCTCTCAATAATGCAACAACTTCTGAACCTGTTAGTTCAAATTCAATTCGTGTGATTTCAGCACGCATTTTTGAGCCTTTTTTGGTTTTGGTATTTCCTAAATGTTGAATGACCCTTTTACGAATGTGTTTGCTTTTTCCAATGTAAATGATTTGATTGAATTCATTGTAAAAAAGATAAACTCCAGTTTTGGCTGGTATTTCTTGTATTGTTTCTTGGTCGAATTTTGGATGTAAATCTTTTGAATGTTCGTTTTTGGAAATCATTCGCTGAACAATCTCTGGACTTTTAGTGTATAAATGCTGAAATAATTGAACAGTGGCAAAGGCATCTCCTCCTGCTCTGTGTCTGCCATCTATATGTATTCCTAAATCTTTGGCAATATTTCCCAAAGAGTATGATTTGTGCCCCGGAATAATAACTCGTCCTAATTTCACGGTACACAAAGTTGGTCTTGCATAGGCATAGCCTAAACTTTTAAATTCTGCACGAACCATTGAATAATCAAATCCCACATTGTGAGCAACAAACACACAGCCTTCAGTAAATTCAATGATTTTTTTTGCGATTTCTGGAAAAGTTGGAGCGTCTTTTACCATTTGATCGTTTATACCTGTCAGTCTAACAATAAAATAGGGGATAGACATTTCAGGATTCACCAAGGTAACAAACTCATCGATAACCATGTTGTTTTCTACTTTATACATAGCAATCTCGGTAATCTTACTGTTTTTTGGGTTTCCCCCAGTAGTTTCGATATCTGTGATTACATAATGCATAGATACAAAAGTACGGATTACCTTGTAATTGGGAGGATAGCGAATGAAATATTATTCGATATAGAATAAAAAAAGAATTGTTTTAAATCTTGATACAAAAACAGAAATAAATTCGAATAATGATTGTAAATTTGTACTTATATGACAACAATGATTCTTTTTTTAAGCGATGTTGCAGGTTCAGAAATTTTATTAATTCTGATTTTTGTATTGATATTTTTTGGTTCAAAAAGTATACCTAATCTTGCTCGAACGCTTGGAAAAGCAATGCACGAAATAAAATCTGCTTCAAATGAAATCCAACACGAAATTAAAAAGTCGGGGATGGATATGAAGAAAGATTTAAATATGGATGGAATTTTTCAAAGTACAAAAGAAGACTTCACAACTCCAATTTTGTCTGAATTAAAAGATGTTGAAAACCATATCAATACTCCTTCTGGAGTAAAAGCGTATGGTTCTGATTATAACCCTGAACCGAAAGAAGAGGAAAATCCAATCGATGAAAATCTTCCTCTTGATCAGCAGGCAGTAATGGAGAATTTACCTCCAAAAAAAGAAGCTTAATTAATCTTCTTCTTCACTTTCATCTTCACCTTCTTCGTTTTCACTTTGGTTTTCTTGTGAAGCGTTTGTGTTAGTAGCGTTTCCTTTTCGAATTTCAGTGTGTCTTATTTCTCCACCTGATGTTCCAACTTGTTTTGCAAAATAAGTGGCAAAAACAGAAACAACAAATAAGGAAATATAAATCCAATGAGTGAATTTCTTCATTTTCCATTCAGAAAGTAAAGCCAGAATTCCAAGTAAAATAATAGCCCAAACAAAGCCCATAAATTGCTCTGCTAATTCCTCGTGTCTCTCAATTAAATTTTCACTAACTCCTGGAAGATTTTCAACCATCTCCTCTGCACCTTCACCCGTAGCAAAAGAAGGGAAAGAAAATATTGAACTTCCAATTAAAATAAAACCACCAATGCGTTTGCTTAATGCAGACTTTGTAGCTATTCCTACTCCTAAAACAATCATACCGATGATAATCCCGATGATAGGAAAATGGTTCACAACCATATGTAAATGTGCTTGATTCATACTATTTATAGTAAATGATTTTATTAAAGTTAGAAATTATACGTTTAGTAAAATATGACTTTAATCAAAAAAAAAATGAGTTATGAAATCAATCATAACTCATCTTTCAAAATTTATAACTCAATTACGCTTTTTCACTACCTAATAAATTTTCAGCATTTTGTGAAATTGCCGATTTTTCAAAACGAATTTTAGTTCCTTCTGAATTAATTAAAACTGTAGTTCCTGTAACTTCTAAAATGGTTCCGTGAACACCACCTATAGTAACTACTTTATCTCCCGCTTTTAAATTTTCACGGAATTTTTTCAATTCTTTTTGTTTTTTCTGTTGCGGTCTAATCATAAAGAAATAGAAAACCACCAACATTAATGGAATCATTAAAACATTTAAATCTTTCATTGTATGTTATATTTATTTAATTATTTACGTGTTACGTTTGCCTTGATTTGCATAATTGTCAACGAAGGTTCCGTATTGGCAATCATACGCACTTCTTTTGTTAACAATCCTTCTGCTGCATTGTCCGTTCTTACAGTTGCAGTAATTTGTTCTGTTTCTCCTGGTTCGATTGGCTCTTCAGGATATTCAGCTACTGTACAAGAACAAGAACCTTTTACTTCTGAAATGATAAGCGGATATTTACCTGTGTTTTTCACATTAAATACAGCTTCTACTTCTTCACCTAAAAGTACTTTACCACCATTGAAAACTTTATTTACTTCTAGGGTAGTTTTTTGTCCCATTTCTAGGTTGTCTTTTGAACTACAACCTAATAAAACAACACTTGTTAAAGCAAAAATTAATTTTTTCATTCTATTTTATTTTTATGCTAAACCTCTTCCGATTTTTACAATTTTATTGTTTTTTTCTAACTCTAAAATCGCTCTATCTAAAATTCCGTTGATAAAACTACTACTTTTTGGCGTAGAATAGAATTTAGAAATCTCAATATATTCGTTTAATGTTACTTTTTTAGGAATGTTATTGAACACTTGCAATTCGGTAATTGCCATTTTCATTAAAATGATATCCATTTTAGCGATACGGTCTAATTCCCAGTTTTTTGTAAGTTCATCAATCAAATTCAAATTTTCTTTATCCATTGAAATACATTTACGTAACAATGTTTTTACGAAATACATTTCATCTTCTTCATCTTTGAATAAAGGTAAAATTTCAGCTTCTTGTCCTTCTTCTAAACCTTTGATTGTTTTCACAACCATTGAACACATTAAATCGATATCGTCTAACCAATGGATGCTTTTTTCTTCAAAGAAATGATAAACTAATGAAGAATTTGCAATTTCTTGTTTGAATAGGTTGATAGCGAATTCTTTGTCTTCCTCAAATGAATGTTCTTCACTATTCATATAAGTAAAGTACAATTCACTCTCACGGATTTGGTTCATTATTTTCTTGAACATTTCGTGATGCTCAACACCAATCCAGTTAACTTTATTTTGTTCAGACATTAATCGTAATGAACGAGAATCTGCTAATTGGCGGAAAATTTGATTGTCAACAAATTTTGTATTTGGATTTAAATCGGCCTCTGTTGGTCTGATTTTATTTTTTCCCTCAATTATCTTTTGTTCGCTGATTTCTCTCAATTCATCAAAACTCAACAAGAAATACAAGTAAATATCGTAAATACGATCAATAGAGATTAATAAATCTGTTTCTACACGTTTGTAGTTTTCTTCATCAGATTGGTAATAAGCGTAAAGTGCTTGTAAAACTTTGATGCGTAAGTGTCTTCTGTTTAACATTGTATGTATTTATAGAGGTAATTTAACATTTCCAACAGATTGAATGCGCTCTTCTGCAACCTTGTCTGCAATGATATGTGTTGAAATATTTTCTTCTTTTGAACGAGCAATTATATTTCCTATCGTTTGGTAAATATCTTCTGTTTTTTGCATCACCCAGTCGTGTGACAAACCTTTCACTTCTGAATAACAACTAATTACACCACCTGCATTCAAAGCAAAATCTGGAGCGTAAATAATTCCTTTGTCTAACAATGCTTTCCCGTGAATGGTATCGATTGCTAATTGGTTGTTTGCAGCACCAGCAATAACACCACATTTCAAACGGTTGATTGTGTTATCATTTACTGTTGCACCCAAGGCACAAGGAGCATATACATCAACGTCTAAATCATAAATTTCGTCTAATCCAACAACAGTTGCACCAAATTTAGATTGAACTGCTTTTAAATTATCTTGATTGATATCTGTAATAAAAACCTGTGCACCTTCTTCGGAAATATATTTAACAAGATTTTCACCTACGTGTCCAATTCCTTGAACAGCAATTTTTTTCCCTGCTAAACTATCTGTACCATATTGTGCTTTTACAGCCGCTTTCATTACTACGTATACTCCGTAAGCAGTCACAGGAGAAGGGTCACCACTTTTACCAGGTAAACCAACTACGTGATTTGTTTCCATATTTACATAGGACATATCGGAAGGATTGATACCTACATCTTCAGCTGTAATGTATTTACCACCAAGACTTTCAACGAATTTACCGAATCTTCTGAATAAAGCTTCCGATTTCATTGTTTTAGAATCGCCGATGATTACCGCTTTTCCACCACCAAGATTTAATCCTGAAATTGAATTTTTGTAGGTCATTCCGCGTGATAAACGAAGAACGTCATTTAATGCTTCCGTTTCGTTGTTGTACATCCACATTCTAGTTCCACCTAAGGCTGGACCTAAAACGGTATTGTGAACTGCGATAATTGCTTTTAATCCTGTAGCATTATCATTACAAAACAACAACTGCTCGTGGTTGTATTTTGTCATTGGAGTTATAACCGGGTTCTCTACCAGGTTCATTTCACTAATATCTCTAACTTCAAACATCAACTCAAATTTGTAAGAACGTAAATTATTTTAAAGCACTAAACGAATAATGAATTCTATCAATTAGTTTTGCAAAAATAGGAATTAAACGATGAAGTCACTAAACTACCTCAATAAATATTTATACAAATACAAAGGACGCTTATTATTAGGTGTTTTGTTCATTTGTTTTTCGAACTATTTCGGCGTTGAAATGCCCAAGGTAGTTAAAAATGCAGTGAATGATTTTTTGGGAGAATTAAATCACACCAATGATTTTCACTCTATTTTAATGTTGAGTTTGAAACTAGCAGGGATTTATATGTTGTTTTCATTGCTAAAAGGATTTTTCTTGTTCTTGACCAGACAAACCATCATTATTATGTCTCGTTTGGTAGAATATGATTTGAAAAACGAAATCTATGACCAGTATCAAAAATTAGATTATACCTTTTATAAAAAGAATAATACGGGGGATTTAATGAACCGAATTTCT
>JBILUY010000006.1:0-29989 GCA_044370735.1 Crocinitomicaceae bacterium
AGTTAATCTTGCACTATATGTTCCTGTACATTGAGTACCATTATTTATTACAAAATTTGAACCTCCACTATTAACAGTTGTAAAATTTGTAAGGGTAGTAGTTACGTCAAATGTTTCTGCATATTCACGATATGCAGTTCCACTGATTGTTAAAGTTCCGCTTACAGTTGAAGAAAGGTACATTGTTTTCTTTCCAGAACCAGATAATGTAAGATTTACGTAAGTTGTAGAATGAACTGTTTGTGCTGCTCCGGAGTATTCAACTGTATTTGAACTAGCGCTCGCTGTTAATGTTGTTATAGTAGATGTTCCTCCTAAGTTGAGTGAAGCACTAGATCCTTGTGTAAGTCCACCAGTTCCTGCTAATGCAGTTGTAACAGTTAAAGAAGTATTATTTGTAACAGTGATGGTTGTGATTGTCATGTTTGTTATAGAAATAGTACCTGTTAATGCTTGTGCGTTATTACTAAAAGTTTGAATTCCAGATCCAGAAGTAAAAGTTCCACTGTTTGTAATTCCACCTTTGAATGTTACAGTATATGTTGAATTAGACCATGTGGTTCCAGAGTTAATTGTAAGTAAACCACCTACAACCATAGAGTTTGCTCCAATAGTGAGAGTTGAAGTTCCATTTAATGTGATATTCCCAGAAACGGCAAAAGATGCAACTGTTGAAGCTGAAACTGAACCGTTCATAGTTAAATTTCCTCCTATAGTTGAAGCTGGCAATGTTTTTGTCCCGCTTGTTGATAAAATTAAATTTGTACTTGTGTAAGTTCCGGTAACTACAGTTTGATTTGTACCATTGTACTCAACAGAGCCTGTTCCTCCCCAAGTTTGACCTGTTGTAAAAGGAGTAGCGCTTGTGTTTTGTGTTTGAATTGTACCATTGTTGGTTATTGTATTTGATCCTGAGAATGTAATCGTATATGTAGACATATCAAGAGTTCCTCCAGCTGTTGTTGTTAATGTTCCTGAAGATCCTAAGGTAATGTTACCTGCAGCTGTATTTGTTCCTGATGTATTACTTAATTTTAAGTTATAATAGGTGTATGAATTAATTGTTTGACCACCTGTTGTAGTAGTAAACTCAACAGTACCTGTTGATCTTGTAAAGGTTCCCCCTGATCCTAGTGTTCCTGTGGCTATTTTTAGATTTCCTGCTCCAGAAAATGTTACTTGTGCTTGTGCAGCAGTACCCGAAAATGTTATTCCTGTACAGTTTACTGTACCTGTTGAAATTGATAATATTGTATTTCTCGAAGATGTAGCACTTCCTGCCATTGAAATTGTTCCACATGTCAATGTCCCAGAGCCCACAGCAAGAGTAGAATTAACAGCTGCTGAAGGTGCGTTCATTGTTACCGTACCTGTTCCGGCTCCTACTGTTAATGAATTTGGAGAAGTTATTGTGATTCCATTTGCTACAGCTGCAGAATTAATGACTAGTGAATTACAACTATATGTTCCGTTTACAGTAATTGTATGACCGCTTGCAATAATTACATCATCATCTGAGTCAGGAATACCATCAGCATCTGATCCTGAAGTTAAATTAAAAGCGGTGGTTGTTCCTGTACTCCAGTTAGCTGTCGCTTTTGATGTGAAAGTGGCTTGAGTAAAAGAATTAAAGCTTAATACTAATAGACTTAATATCGGTAAAAAATTACTTACTTTAAAATTCATTTTATTTAGGTGTTTTCTGTATTTAAGTGAAATAAATACGTCAAAAACCTAACTAAGTTGCCTTTTATTTTTTTTTTTAAATTAATTTTTTACAATTTTATAACCTGGATATTTTTTGATATCAACTACAAACTTAGAATCTTCAATTTCAGGATTTTCAATAAGTTTGTTAAGTGTATAAGTCATAATACTACCATCCTTTGATTTCATTACTGCTTTTTTTAGCTCTAAGTTATCTTTGGCAATGTATAAAATAATTGTATGGTAATCTACTTTTTTAGGGTCTTTAGGAAACAAATGAATTACGTGAACTTTTTCCCCGTTTAGCATCTCTTCTTTTTCGTATTTGTTTTTAAATCCAGTCTCCCAAATAGTCATTAGTTTTTTAGGGTTTATACCTTCTGCATCTTTATCATTGACATCTGATTGATATATTGCTTTATCCTCTTTGACTACCGTCCAAGACTTTATTCCATTTGAAATAACAGTATTATCTCCGTAAGTAGCACAATATTTATTTCCTTTTACCCATCCTTTTCCAATTTCACTTTGGTTTGTTCCAGTTGAAGGATTTTTAATGGATGCGTTAAATTCAATTTGAAATGATTTAAGTGATTTCATTTTTTGTGAAAGCTTATCTAAGATTGATTGAGCTTTTGGGTCACTGTCCTTAACTTGCTGAGAAAAGCTGTAACTTAATGACAATAAGGAAATAAAAAGTACAATTAACTTCATTTTATTTAAAAGTGTAGATATAAGTTTGCAAATATCACAAAATGTGCCAAAAATTCTTCTTTATGGTTAATAATTTGTTTAAAATGTGAATTAATTTACTTTAAAGTTAATTGCATTATAAAATCTCCATTTATTGTATATTTGTGCTATGCAAGAAATGATTTTAATTATTGATTTCGGATCGCAATATACGCAATTGATTGCGAGACGAGTACGTGAATTGAATGTGTATTGTGAAATTCACCCATGGAACAAAATACCAACTTTAGGTGATCACATAAAAGGAGTTGTTTTATCTGGAAGTCCTTTTTCAACAAGAGACCCACAAGCACCTACTCCGGATTTATCCCAAATAAAAGGTAAACTTCCTCTTTTAGGTGTTTGTTTCGGAGCGCAATATTTAGCAGGTAATTATGGTGGTGAGGTTTTGCCATCAACAATTAGAGAGTACGGAAGAGCAAATTTATCGTTTGTTGACAAAACACATATACTTACTAAAGGTATTTCTGATAATTCACAAGTGTGGATGTCGCATGGTGATACAATTAAAGTAATTCCTGATAATTACAAAATTATTGCTAGTACTCACGATGTAGCAGTAGCAGGATATCACATCGAAGGTGAGACAACATTTGGTATTCAATTTCATCCAGAAGTATATCACTCGTTGGAGGGTGGTGTTTTATTGAAAAACTTCATCGTTGATATTTGTGGTTGCAGTCAAAATTGGACACCTGATTCTTTTGTTGAATCAACAGTATTGTCACTTAGAGAGAAAATTGGCGCGGATAAAGTTATTTTAGGTCTATCAGGAGGAGTTGATTCTTCAGTAGCAGCTATGTTATTACACAAAGCAATAGGTGAAAATCTATATTGTATTTTTGTTGATAATGGGTTGTTACGAAAAAATGAATTCCAATCAGTATTAGATTCTTATAAAGGTATGGGGTTGAATGTAAAAGGGGTAGATGCTTCTGAAAAATTCTATGCTGCTTTAAAAGGATTAACTGATCCAGAATTAAAAAGAAAGGCTATCGGAAAAGTATTCGTTGATGTGTTTGATGAAGAGTCTAAATTAGTGACAGATGCTAAGTGGTTGGGGCAAGGTACAATTTACCCTGATGTTATCGAGTCTGTTTCTGTAAACGGTGGGCCTTCTCAAACAATTAAATCACATCACAATGTTGGTGGACTTCCTGATTATATGAAATTACAAGTCGTGGAACCATTACGATTATTGTTTAAAGATGAAGTGAGAAGAGTTGGGAAATCATTGAATATACCTTCAGAAATTTTAGGAAGACATCCTTTCCCTGGACCAGGATTAGGAATTAGAATTCTAGGTGAAGTAACTGGAGAAAAAGTTGCTATTTTACAAGAGGTTGATTCTATTTTTATTAACGGATTGAAAGAAGATGGTTTGTATGATCAGGTTTGGCAAGCTGGAGCAATCTTTTTACCAATTCAATCTGTTGGTGTGATGGGAGATGAAAGAACGTATGAAAATGCAGTTGCATTGAGAGCGGTTTCTTCTACAGATGGTATGACTGCTGATTGGGTTCATTTACCATATGAGTTTTTAGCAAAAATATCTAATAAAATTATCAATCAAGTAAAAGGTATTAATAGAGTTACTTATGATATAAGCTCTAAGCCACCTGCAACAATTGAATGGGAATAAATTAGTTTGGCTGTTCATTTGTGGACAGCCTTCTTTTTTGTAATAATCTTTTTTGAATATGTTAAAACAACTTTGCTTTTTATGTAGCTTCCTAATTTCAATAATTAGTTTCGCTCAAAAATCATCTGAAATCATCGAGAAAGGGGGTAAAAAATATTACCTACATACAGTGAAACCTAGTTCTACTCTTTTTTCTATATGTAAAGAATACGAAGTTTCAGCAGATGAAGTAGCTGCTCTAAATCCTCAATTGAATGGAGTGGTAAAAGTTGGTCAAAAGATTTTGATTCCTATTATTGGAGAATCTGCTAAAACTTTTTCATATACAGTAAAAGAGGGTGAGACTTTTTTTGGGATTTTAAAAAAATATAATCTAAAAGAAGAAGATGTTTTGCAATTAAATCCAGGAATATCGAAAAATTTAACCATGGATCAGGTAATTATTTTACCCGGAGACTATATGAAATACCGTGCTGAGGTAAATCAAGTGACAAAAGTTGCTGATACAGTTATAGTTCATGAAGTTTTAGAACATGAAACTTTATATAGCATTGCTAAACGTTTCATGGTATCAGTAGAAGAATTAGCAAAATTAAATGCTGTTTCATCAAATCAAATTAAACCTGGGATGTCACTTAAAGTACCGATTTATGGTAAGGAAGCAAAAGAAGTTGCAATAAGATCTTTACATGAAGTTAATTCAAAAATTGATACGGTTGAAAAAGTAATTCCAAAACCTATGTTAAGTAAAGATTTAGCATTTTTACTTCCTTTTAATTCTGATAAACAAGCTGATCCTACGGGTGCTATTGCAACTGAATTTTTTATGGGGGCTCAACTAGCGTTGGATTCTTTAGCTAAATTAGGGTATACAGGTAATGTTTTTGTACACGATGTAGGTAATGATACTTCGGTGTTGAATGAGGTTTTGAAAAAGGGAGAAATTCGTAAAAGTGCTTTAGTTGTTGGTCCTTTAAATGGAGAGAATTTAGAGTACACAGCAAAATTTTGTTTTGATAATCACATAAAATTGATAAGTCCAATTGTTGCAACGACATCAAATCTTAAAAACAACCCTTTTGTAACCAATGCAAACACTTCAGATATAACACTTTCTAAAAAATTAGCTAAATATATTTTTGATAACTTCCAAAATGACCAAATTATTTTAGTAAAAGCAGGAGCGAAAGACATTGAGTTGTATCAATCATTTCGTGCTGCATTTATGAAATTAGGAACTAAAAAATTATATGAAGTGACGGATAAAGAATTAACCACAATTTCAAAAAAAGGAAAAAAATTGATTTTTGTTGTGTTAAGTAGAGATAGGGTGTTTTCAACAAGTGTTGCAAATAATTTAATGAATATTGCATCTAAAAATAGTACAATTTCTATTACACTTTTTGGAACTAGAGATTGGGTAAACTATGATGATATTCCTGCAGAGGTTAAGAATAAACTACAATTTCATTATGCTGCTTCTGTTAATTTTGATGTGACCAGTGTGGAGGTTAAAAAATTAAAAAAACTGTATAGAGAGAAATATAATACGCAATTAACCAAATATGCAGCGCAAGGTTTTGATGTCACCTTGTTTTTTGTTCAAGAGTATTTAATGCAGCAAAAATCACAAGAAGGGGTGATTAATCATTTTAAAATCATCGAAACGATTGAAGGCAGTGGTAAAGAAAACGAAGCTTGTTTTATATTTAAACAAGATAATTTTAAGGTAGTAAAAATTGGAGAAGTATATGAATAAAGAATATATATCCTCAGTTTATAAATCTCTTCAAGCTGAAATTTGCAATGGATTAGAGATACTAGATGGTAATGCTAAATTTCAATCTGATTTATGGGACCGTCATGAAGGAGGTGGCGGAAGAACAAATACTCTAACTAATGGTTCTTTAATCGAAAAAGGAGGAGTTGCTTTTTCGGCGGTTCATGGACCTGTTTCTGAAGCCATGAAATTACAATTAGGAATGTCTGAAGGTGATTTTTTTGCAACTGGTATTTCAATTGTTCTACACCCTAAAAATCCTCATGTACCAATTATTCATATGAATGTTAGATATTTTGAATTAAATGATGGTACGTATTGGTTTGGAGGCGGTATTGATTTGACACCTCATTATGTTGTAAAAGAACAAGCTGTTTTATTTCATCAAAAATTGAAAGATATTTGTGATGAATTTAATCCAGATTTTTATTCTAAGCACAAAGTTTGGGCAGATGAATATTTTTATATACCTCATAGAGGTGAATCAAGAGGGGTAGGAGGTATCTTTTTCGATCATTTATCAGCGAATAATTCAAGTCTTACTAAAGAAGATATTTTTGGGTATTGTACGAAATTAGCAAGTTCTTTTGTGAGTATTTATTCAGAGCAAGTTTCCTTTGGTAGAGAAAAAATAGTAAGTGAAAAAGAACTGGCTTGGCAAAAGTTGAGGAGAGGTAGGTATGTAGAGTTTAATTTGGTGAATGATAGAGGAACAAAGTTTGGTTTGTATTCAGGTGGAAGGACGGAGTCTATTTTAATGTCTATGCCTCCAATTGCAAATTGGCAGTATAATTATCAACCAGAAATCGGTTCAAGAGAAGAGGAAACCTTAAATGTATTAAAATCAAAAATCGATTGGCTGGGAATACATTAGAGTAGAAAGTAAAAAGTAAAAAGTAGAAAGTGCGATTGTTTATTATATAAAGGCAAAATCTACTCTTCTATTTCGTTGTTTCCCATTGTCTGTTTTGTTATTGTCTACAGGTTCGCTTTCTCCTTTGAATTCTACTACAAGTTTAGAAATAGGTACCCCTTGTTTTACAAAAAAATCTTGAATCATTTTTGCTCTTCGTTGAGATAAATCTTTGTTGTATTCGTCAGAACCGTCTGCGTCTGTATGACCAGTTATTTTTATACGTAAATCAGTGTGATCATTCACGATTCTAGCCATATCACTCAAATAGTTAAAATATTCTTCTTTTAATTCGTCTTTATCATAATCAAAAAAGATGGGTTCAAATACAAAGTTTTTTCTTTCTTTTTCTCTTATTTCAGGTGCTTTTCTCTTTTTATTTAAATCATCAATAAAAATATCTCTCCAACTTTGATGAAGCATAATCATTTCGTTGCTAGAGAATGTTGCATTGGATCGATACATTATAACTTTTCCACTTGATTTTCTACCTGCAATTTGTGTGAAGGTTCCGCTTAAATACCCAGTTGTTGAGTCATATTTTAAAGTGCATTCAATTGGTATCCATGAATATCTTGGGTTGTCCTTTTTTGTTTCGGCAATATATTGTTTGAATTTGATTGTATTACTGTCTACTAAATTCCCTTTTATACGATGAATTATGTAATAGTCACTCTTCATAATTTCATCTCTGGTTTTACCGGTTAAATTTCCATCCACCATAGTTAAGTCCATGAAAAAAATAGAAGCATCACTTAATTTGGTTCCATCTTTTTGAATGATACCTTGCCAAACGCCATTAAAGTTAGTGGAAGAAAATCCTAAATTTGAATAGATGAATATTAGTGATAAAAAAAACAAATTTTTCATATTAACTTAAACGTAACAAGGTTATTTTTGTTACAAATTAAAAATAAAAACCAATGAAATTAATATTAAATACTGTAGTTGCATTTTTATTGTTTTCGAATGTTTTGTTTTCTCAAAACATTTATGATTACAAGGTGGTAGATATCAATGGAAATAATTTTGATATGTCTAGTTTAAAAGGAAAAAAAGTAATGATTGTAAATACTGCATCTAAATGTGGTTTAACTCCTCAGTTTAAAGATTTAGAAACATTATACTCAATGTATAAGGATAGTAATTTTGTTATTATTGGATTTCCTACGAATGATTTTTTAAATCAAGATCCAGGAACCAATGAAGAAATTAAAGAGTTTTGTGTTAAAAATTATGGCGTTAGTTTTCCAATGATGGAAAAGATAGAAGTGAAAGGAAAAAATAAACATCCATTGTATGTTTATTTAACATCGAAAGAATTAAATAAATTAGAAGATAATAAGGTGAAGTGGAATTTTCAGAAATATTTAATTGATGAAAAGGGTACTTTAGTGAAAGTAATTGATCCAAGTGTTTCACCAATGAATTCAGAGATAATTTCTTGGATTGCGAATTAGGAAAATCAATTAACAAATTGTTGATAAAATATAGGTTAACCTTAAATTTAAGTGTTTAGTTTAGGTCTATTTTTTGTATTTTCGCTATCTGTTTTTAGAAGTTTTAAAAGCAATTATTCTCAACTATTTTTATGAGCGAAGAATTAAAACAAAATGAGTATTCAGCGGATAATATCCAGGTACTAGAAGGTTTAGAGGCAGTAAGAAAAAGACCTGCCATGTATATTGGTGATGTTGGAATTAAAGGTCTTCATCATTTAGTTTATGAGGTGGTAGATAACTCTATCGATGAGGCTTTAGCTGGTCATTGTGATACTATTCATGTATTTATTAATGAAGATAATTCAATTACAGTTAAAGATAATGGTCGTGGTATTCCTACTGCAATGCACACTAAAGAGAAAAAATCTGCTTTAGAGATTGTAATGACTGTTCTTCATGCCGGAGGTAAATTCGATAAAGACACGTATAAAGTATCTGGTGGTTTACACGGTGTTGGGGTGTCTTGTGTGAATGCTTTATCAACACATTTAAGAGCTGAAGTTCATAGAGAAGGAAAAGTTTTTGAACAAGAATATAGTATCGGTAAGCCATTGTATGATGTTCGTGTGATTGGCGATACAGATATAACAGGGACTATGGTTACTTTCAAACCAGACGGTTCTATTTTTGAATTCACAGTTTATAATTATGATACAATTGCTGCTCGTTTACGTGAGTTAGCATTTTTGAATAAAGGGATTACAATCCATTTGGTTGATAACAGAAATTTCAATGAGAAAGGATTACCTGTTTCAGATACCTTTTATTCAGAAGGTGGATTAAGAGAGTTTGCTCAATATTTAGATAGAAACAGAGAGGCGTTAATTCCTGATGTTATTTATTTTGAAGGAGAAAGAGAAGGTATTCCTGTGGAGGTTGCGTTGACTTATAATACTTCGTATACTGAAAATATCCAATCGTATGTAAATAATATCAATACACACGAGGGAGGAACTCATTTATCTGGGTTTAGAAGAGGTTTAACAAACACACTTAAGAAATACGCTACTGACTCAGGGATTCTTGCTAAAGAAAAAATTGAGATTGATGGAGATGACTTCCGTGAAGGTTTAACTGCAGTTGTTTCTGTTAAAGTGCAAGAACCACAATTCGAAGGGCAAACAAAAACAAAATTAGGAAACAGAGAGGTTACTGCACCAGTATCTCAAGGTGTTTCTGAAATGTTGGCTGTTTACTTAGAAGAACATCCAAGTGAAGCGAAATTAATCGTTGAAAAAGTAATACTTGCAGCAAGAGCTCGTCATGCGGCTCGTAAAGCACGTGAAATGGTTCAACGTAAAAACGTGATGTCAGGTTCAGGTTTGCCTGGTAAGTTAGCCGATTGTTCTGAAAAAGATCCTGCAATGTGTGAGATTTACTTTGTCGAGGGAGATTCTGCGGGTGGTACTGCTAAACAAGGTAGAGATAGACATTTTCAAGCAATTATGCCTTTGAGAGGTAAAATCTTGAATGTTGAAAAAGCGATGCAACATAAAATCTTCGAAAACGAAGAGATTAAAAATATTTACACTGCTTTAGGTGTTAGAATTGGAACTGAAGAAGATTCGAAAGCGTTAAATCTAGAGAAATTAAGATACCACAAGATTATCATTATGTGTGATGCCGATGTGGATGGTTCTCACATTGAGACTTTGATTCTTACTTTCTTATTCCGTTATATGAAAGAGTTGATTGAGAACGGGTACATTTACATTGCAACTCCACCATTATATCAAGTGAAAAAAGGTGGGAAAGCTGAATATGCATGGAATGAAGATCAACGTGACCGTTTGATTCAAGAGTTAAAAGGTGGTGGTTCTGAATCTTCTGTAAACGTACAGCGTTATAAAGGTTTAGGAGAGATGAATGCAGAACAGTTATGGGAAACAACAATGAATCCTGAGAAACGAACTCTTCGTCAAGTTACAATCGAAAATGCGGCTGAATGTGATCAAATCTTTTCAATGTTAATGGGAGATGAGGTTCCGCCAAGACGTGAGTTTATCGAGAAGAATGCTCGATACGCTAAGATTGATGCATAGTATTTTATAAGTATATTTTAAAAGGTGGTTTAGGGGAATTCAACGGTGGTTGAATCTCTAGACCACCTTTTTTATTTTCTGAATTTTTTTATGTCTAAAAGTGTTGTAGAACATTTAAAAAACCTTGTTAATATTGAGTTTGAAGAACAAAAAAAACGTTTTCAATCTTCAGAGACTAATGATATTAAGTCACTAAAAAACCAAGGGTTAATTTTACATCCAATTCAGGTTACTCGTAAGAGATTTGGCTTTGCTGATTATCCCGAAATTGAGTTTAAATTACTTTATAATCAGGATAGTAGTCAATTTAAGAGTGGGGTATCTATTGAGTGTTTTATTGAGGGAGAAGATTCAATTAAGGGTGTTTTGCTTTTTGTGAATGGAAACCAAGGAGAATTCCGTTTGTTTACCTCTGATTTTCCAGATTGGTTGGATGAAAAAGGGGTTGGTTTAAAATTAGTACCTGATGATAAAACGAAGAATATCATGTTGGAAGGCTTAGATTTTTTGTCAACTAATAAAAAATATACTTCTTTATTACAAAATATATATGCAGACCAACGAATTGGAGAGAAAATTGTTTTAAATCATTCATTCCAATTTGCCAATGTCAACTTGAATGATAGTCAAAAATTCGCTGTTCAGGCGATGTTAGAAGAGCAGGAGGTGGTGGTTGTACATGGTCCTCCAGGTACTGGGAAAACAACTACACTGGTAGAGGGAATTTTCCAATTAGTAAAACAAGGAAAAAGAGTTGCTGTAACAGCTCCAACAAATACAGCGGTGGATCATATTGCATCAGAATTGATAAATGTAGGTGTTGATTTGTTACGTGTTGGGAATACGGTGAAAATGGATGAAAATGTCTATCGGAAGTCGTTAGAAGGAAGAATGGTAAATTCTTCGATTGCTAAAGAGATTAAAAAACTGAAAATAAAAGCGGAAGAACTACGAAAAATGGCTCATCAATACAAGCGTCATTTTGGTAAAGCTGAAAGAGAACAACGAAATTTATTGTTAAATGAGGTAAAGTCTTACCGAAAACAAATACGAGATATCCAGAATTACGAAGAAGAAAAATTATTGGAAAGTATAACTGTAATTGTAGGCACACCTGTTGGATTGTATGAGTTTCAAAGAAAAAATGAATTATTTGATATACTGATTATCGATGAAGCCGGTCAATTAATTGAGCCTTTAGCTTGGACTATTTTTCCCTTAGCAGAACGTATTGTTTTAGCAGGAGATCCTTTTCAATTACCACCAACCATTTTATCGAAAGAAGCAGAAAAGCAAGGGTTGGGGATTTCGATTTTAGAAAGGATTTATCCGCTTTGTGAATCTGTTTTTTTATTAGATGTACAATACCGGATGCCTCCTGAAGTTATTGCTTTTTCAAATTCCTATTTTTATCAAAATAAAGTTCAATCACACAAAAAATCAAGCGTTGATTCGATTTGTTTTTATGATACCGCAGGAACAGGATTTGAAGAAGAGTCAGGCGAAGACGGTGGTAGTTTGATGAATTCAGGGGAGGTCCAATTGGTGGAATCTATTCTAAAACAAATTCAAACAACGAAAGATATTGTTATCATTACTCCTTATTCAGGTCAAGTAAAATTGTTGTCAGAATTAATTGATTTAAATGTTAAAATATCAACCATAGATAGTTACCAAGGACAAGAGGCAGATGTGCTAATTTTGTCTTTGGTTCGATCAAACGATGCAAATGAAATCGGATTTTTAAAAGATTATCGTCGAATGAATGTAGCGCTTACGCGTGCTAAAAAACAACTATTTGTGATAGGTGATAGTGCCACCCTAAGCAACGACTCTTTTTATCAGCAGTTTTTTGATTATATTGAAAAAATAGGAGGGTATCGTAGCGCTTGGGAGTTAATGAGTTTTGAGTAGGGAACTGCAATAATAATACTGAATAAAAATTCCAATTAAACATTTACCATCAAACATTCACCATTAATTTTTAGATATTGTTAATAATTAGTATATATGTTAATTTCTAATTTAATTTTTTGATTTTTAATAGTATAATATGTTTTTTAATGTAGGTGATTTTTGCTTTAAATTACTTAGTTACTGAATTTTCCATTTTTTTTGTATATTAGCGTTTGATGGGGTGGTTTTTGACCTTGTTTTTTGATTGTTATTAATTTTTTTAAATATTCAATATGTCTACAATTAATCAATTGATAAAGGCTTGTAAAATTGTAATATTAGTTTGTGTTTTATTATTTACAAATCAATTATATAGTCAAATAGTAACTGTAAAAGATGGGGCTGCTACTGGATTTAGTGTTCCTATAGAACCATATTATAATTATGGATATACGCAACAGATTTATCTGCAAAGTGAAATAGCGACTTCTGGGACAATTTATAAACTTTACTTTGAGTGGAATGGAAATAGTTCTAGAACAGAAACCATTGTTGTTTATATGGGACACACTTCTAAATCATCATTTTCAAATACTTCTGATTGGGTCAGTACTGCCAGTATGACTCAAGTTTTTAGTGGTTCATATGCAGTAACAAGCTCTGGTTGGTATTCTATTACTCTTGACTCACCTTTCGCGTATAATAATACTGATAATTTAGTTATAGCAGTGGACAAAAATACTGGTTCTGCAGGGTCTGCATCAGATGAATTCTATACAATTGCTGCAGCTTCAAGAAGTTTGGAATATCATAATGATATAACTAATCCTAGTCCAGCTGCCCCTCCAACTGCAACTACATTAAATAGTTATGTACCAAGTTTAAAACTTGGTATTTGTTCATCAACCTACAGTGGAACCTATGAAGTTGGGGCAACCGGTACATGGTCTACATTAACTGCTGCTATTTCTTCTTTGAGTGTTTGTATGACTGATGATGTAATTTTAGAATTACAAAGTACGTACGACGATTCAGGTGAAACATTTCCAATTGACTTTAGTAGTTTACCTACAACCTCAGCGATAACACTTACAGTGAGACCAAAAACTGGTGTTAATGCACAGGAAATCATTAGTTCAAGTGCAACTGGGACCATCTTGTTTGCAGGGAATGATTACGTCTATTTTGATGGTCGACCCGGTGGATCAGGCTCTATGTCTACTGCTAATAATTTAATTGTAGGGAATACTTCAACTTCTGGGTATGTTTTTAAATTTATTAGTGATGCCACTTACAACAAAATAGAATATTGTAATATAAAAGGTGTAAATACATCTACAACTAATGGTACAATTTGGTTTAGTACTGCCTCTAGTACAGGAAATGATTATAACCAAATAAATTACTGTGAAATATTTGATGGTGCGACGAAACCTACAAATGCAATATATTCATTAGGGAGTGCGACATATACTAACTCTAATAATACAATAAATGGAAATTACATATATAATTTTTTTAATGCTTCTTCTAATTCAGCAGGAATCTTTTTAAGCGATTACAATACCGATTGGACAATAACAAATAATAAACTTTATCAAACATCAGCTGTTGACTTAACTTCAAATGTTAGTCACAGGCCAATATATATTACCTATTCTTCTGGTTCAGGAAATAACTTTACTGTCACTGGAAATACTATTGGATATGCTAGTTCTTCTGCAACAGGTGTTTATGATTTTACAGGTCATACAACTGCAACTGCTGCAGGAGTGTTTACGGGGATTCATTTGAAAGTAGGAACTACAACAGCGTCTACGGTTAGTGCTAATACAATTGCAGGAATTACCCTTTCTGATATAAGAGGGTCAGCTTCAACATCTGTTGAGGGTGCATTTAACGGTATTGCTGTTTTAGGAGGTTCGGTAACTATAGGTTCGTCGGGAAACGCAAATATAATTGGATCTAGTTCAAGTACAGGTAGTATTACATTTTATTCGGGAGCATCTGGAAATAGAATATTTGGGGTTTATTTAAATACAACAGGTACAGTTACCGTTGCTTATAATACTATTGGAGGTTTTTCTACAGGAGCATCATCAGCGGCTGGAATTGCTTATGAATTTGCAGGTGTATATAATTATACAACAGGTACAATTACAATTTCTAATAATACCATAGGTAGTACTTCAACTTCAAATTCGATAGCTGTGGGGTTATCTACAACTACAGCAGCAAATTTAGTATATGGAATACAAAATGCTGCTGCAGCTACCATTAATTTCGTTAGTAATACAATACAAAATTTAACTAATTACACAACTTCTGGATCTGCAGTATTATATGGAATTTATAATGCTTCTGGAGCGACTTCAACAGCATTTACTTCAAATACAATTTCTACATTGAAAATGATGTATGATAATTCGACGAGTGGTTCAAGTGCTTCTCCAATAACCTGTGGAATATATAATGGTTCTACAGTTACTACTACGTTAACTTCAAATACAGTTACTACCATAACATGTAAAAATGGATTGTTTAAAGGGTTTAATCTTTCTTCAACCGCAACACATACAATAAATAGTAATACGATTACAGATGTTACAGTTTCTACAGCAGCTGCGACAACTATATATGGTGTATATAATTCAACTACAGGCACTTATAATATGCAATCAAACTCGATTAAAAATTTAATCAGTACATCTACTTCTGCTCATGCAACTGAAATAGCTGGTATTTATTTTAATGGGGTGAATTTAACATCTACTTTACAAAAAAACATCATGTCAGGTTTCAGTTGTACACAGACATCAACACCAATTATATATGGTGTTTATAATTCAACATCTGGATCTGTCTTATTATATAATAACTTATTTATATGTAGCAATGGAGGTAATACAAATAATTGTAAGATTTTTGGAGTATATGATAATGGTTCAACAGTTATAACTGCATATTATAATACTTTTTCTATTACAGGTAGTGCATCTTCTGGCGCTGATAATCCAAGTTCTGCATGTTTTGCACATCCAGGTACAACTTTAGCAAAAGTTACTGCATTAAAAAACAACATTTTTCAAAATTCAAGGACTGGTTCAACCAATAGAAATTATTCTATTTATTTGTATAGTTTATCAACTCCAGTAAATACAGCTGGAAATATCGATTATAACTATTACGCAGCAGCAGATGATAGTTACTTTTATTATTCCGGTTCTGCTTTAACTTCAGCATCTGCAAATTCCTCTACAAGAGGTTATGGAGGAACGAACAGTAAATATTATTCCACTGGTGGTGGAAATAACTCAGCCGCAATTACTGTAAATTCTGATGGTTCTTTAAGCACTGCAGATTTAGCAACTGTAACAACTGGAGCCGACCTAGACGCAACATCTGGTTGTGAAGTAGATATTTATTATGTGTCTAGAAATTCATCAGGTGGTTATAAAGGATGTTACGAGGGAGCTTGTTTAGTTATCTCATCTAATCCAAGTGCTGGAAATATATGTGTGGGCGGAACGTATTCACCAAGTATAACTGCTACTAATAGTGCTTCATTAGCTGTAACTTTTGCTTATCAATACCAATTTTCTACTGATGATAATACTTTTGCCAATGTGGCAGATGGTACACCTGCAAATTCTACATATACGAATGGTTCTGGAACATCAGCGTCTGTTAGTGCTGGAGCGACTTCAGCAGCTATGTCAGCTAGTGTTACTGGAAGTATTGCAGCTGGTTCTTCGTATTATTACAGATGTTTAGTTACATCATCAGCAGGATGTGCTGTTTACACTACAAGTGCTCAATTAACCATAAATGCGGTTCCAAGTATTAGTGTACAGCCAACTGCAGAAACGATATGTGTAGGAGGAACCTATTCACCAACAATAACCGCGACAGGGGGAACAAGTTTAACCTACCAATGGCAATTTTCAACAGATAATTCCTCTTGGGGAAGTGTTGCAAATGGTACTCCTGCAAATTCAAGTTATTCAAATGCTACATCAAATACATTATCTGAATCCGGGAATGTTGCCGCAGGATCTGCTTATTATTACAGATGTGTTGTAAGTGATGCGGGAAGTGGTTGTAGTTCAGTGAATTCGAGTAGTGCTCAATTAACAATTAACGCTGTACCAAGTATAAGTTCACAACCAACAGCAGGAAATATTTGTGTTGGAGGAACATATTCACCTTCAGTAACAGCAACAGGAGGGGTAAGTTTAAGTTATCAATGGCAATTTTCAACTGATAATTCGTCTTGGGGAAGTGTTGCAGATGGTACTCCCGCGAATTCGACATACACCAATGGAACAACAGCTACGTTAACTGAAACAGGAAATGTAGCAGCAGGTTCAGCCTATTACTACAGATGTGTTGTAAGCTCAACAGGTACAGGATGCTCGAGTGTAAACTCTAATGGAGTTCAATTGACAATAAATGCCGATCCAAGTATAAGTGTTCAACCAACTGCAGGAAATATTTGTGTTGGAGGGACTTATTCACCAACAATAACGGCAACAGGTGGAACAAGTTTAACTTACCAATGGCAATTTTCAACAGATAATTCATCTTGGGGAAGTGTTGCTGATGGAACACCTGCAAACTCAACTTATACGAATGGTACAACAAATACACTGACAGAATCAGGAAATGTCGCTGCTGGATCAGCATATTATTATCGATGTGTTGTAAGTGATGCAGGATCTGGTTGTGGAAGTGTTAATAGTAACGGAGTTCAATTGACAATAAATGCCGATCCAAGTATAAGTGTTCAACCAACAGCAGGAAATATTTGTGTTGGTGGTACTTATTCTCCAACAATAACTGCCACAGGAGGTACAAGTTTAACCTACCAATGGCAGTTTTCGACTGATAATTCCTCTTGGGGAAGTGTAGCCGATGGTACTCCTGCAAACTCAACTTACACGAATGCTACAACAAATACATTAACAGAATCAGGAAGTGTCGCGGCAGGAACATCATATTATTATAGATGTGTTGTAAGTGATGCAGGATCTGGTTGTGGAAGTGTTAATAGTAATGGAGTTCAATTGACTATTAATGCTCTGCCTACAATTACTACAGCAGCAACCCCAGCAGTAGTAACAGGAGTGACTTATAACGCAGGTGCACAACAAACATCATTAACTTATACTGCATCTACCAATAGTCCGACATCATATAGTATTGATTGGACTTCAGGTATAACAGATCAAGGTTCTACAGCTCATGCATTCGCGGGTGGAGGAAGTACAATCTCTGATATTGACGTGACCGCAGGTGTGGCTGCTGGAACATATACAGGTACAATGACTTTTACAAATGCGAATGGTTGTAGTGGGACAAAATCAATTACAATAACAATTACAGCTGGTTCTACTATCTATTACTATGACGGTTCAGGAAGTATGAGTTCAACGGCTAACTGGGGTACCAACACAGATGGTACAGGTTCGAACCCAGCCGATTTAACTTCAGGAAGTATTACTTTTTATGTATTGCATAATGGAGGAAATTCAACACCATCAAATGATGCTACATGGACCTTAGGAGCAAGTAGTAAAATTATAGTAGGTGACGGTACGAATGCGACAAATTTCACCATTACTTCAGGAAATACAATAACAGGAACGATTGATGTTGCGAATAATGGTACATTAACGATTGCGGATGCAACATCACCAACATTAGGAACGATTAATAGTGGTTCTACGATTGCTTATGCATGTGCTGGATCTTCACAAAGTTTACCTTCGGGAACAGCTTATGGAAGTTTGACTATTAATAATTCAAACGGTGTTTCATTAGGCGGGAATGCATCTGTGTCAGGAACCTTAGCGTTAACAGCAGGTACATTAACTGTTGGAGCAAATACCTTGACGATGTCTGGTTCTTCTTTAACTAGAGGAACAGGAAATATTAATGCAAGTAATGGTAGTGCTTTAGTTTCATTCACCAATGGAAGTGCATTAGCTTTACCAGCTTCTTGTTTTACAGGAAATGTGAATCAAATGACCTTAAATGGAGCAGGAGGAGTTACGTTAGGAAGTAATACAACAGTTGCAAGTACATTAACTCTTACTTCTGGTACCTTGACGTTAGGTGCTAATACATTAACGTTGGCAAACAACTCTGCGCCAGTTAGAACTGCAGGAAATATTGATGCAACAAATGCAGCAGCAGAAGTTGAGTTCACCAATACGGCTGCTGTAACTTTACCAGCATCTTTATTTAGTGGTTCTGTTTCAAAATGGAAAATGAATGGAACAGGAGGTATCACTTTAAATGGAAATACAACTGTTTCAGGAACGTTAACCTTAACAAGCGGTAAGTTAATTATACCAGCTTCTACTACGTTGAGTTTGGGTACTACATCATCAAATCTAACTTTATCTGGAGGAAGTAGTTCAAGTTATCTAGTAAATACAGATAATACTACAGAAATAAGAAGATATGTGAATAGTAATACAAGTTATGTATTTCCAATGGGAGACGCTACTTATTATACTCCGATGACTTTTACATTGAATTCCAATGGTGGATTATCTAGTGCTTATTTATCAACGTATGTGGTTGATGCAATTACACCAGGTTTTGCTGAAGCCAATTTTGCAGCATATATTTCTAGATATTGGTCTGTTGCACAGTCAGGTATGACGTCACCTAATTATGATATTTCATATTCATATGATGATACTGATATTACTGGAACAGAATCCACAATTGTTCCTGTAAAAGTGAGTGGAGGTACATGGTATAAACCATCAAATTCTACAAACATAACAAATGGAACTAGTGAAGGTACAGGTTCTATTACAGTAGGGTCGAATACTTTAACATGGGCTGGATTAACAACATTCAGTTTTGACACAGGTGCTGGTGATGAAGCAGCAGCGTTACCAATATCATTATTATCATTTACAGCTAAACCACAAACAAATAGAGTACGTTTAGATTGGGCAACAGCAAGTGAAGAAAACAATGATTATTTTACAGTTGAGAGATCTATAGATGGACAAATATTTACAGAACTATTTAAAAAACCAGGTGCTGGTATTAGTACAACAAATTTATATTACTTTGGGTATGATACTAAACCGTTGGATGGAGTTTCATATTATCGTTTGAAACAAACAGATTATAATGGTCATTATTCATATTCACAAGTAGAGTCTGTTGTTTTCGGAACACCAAGTGTTGATGCTTTAGATCTAAACATCTATCCAAACCCAGCTGAAAATGGTAAATTCCATGTGATTTTCGATGCGAAACACCAAGAAACATATCATATTGCAATTTATGATGCAGTGGGTAAATTGGTTTACTATCAAGACTATGAAGCAGAAAAAGGAGTAAATGATCATATCATCGAACTTCAAGGTGTTGCAAGTGGAATGTATCAATTAGAGATAAGAAATGACTCGATTGGAGTAGTTACTAGAAATATCTCGATGTAAAATAAGTCTATTGGGGTATCGGTTATCCCGTATACTGAGGTTCTCATTACCCCGTAGGCTGAGGTTCTCATTACCCCGTAGGCTGAGGCTCTCATTACCCCGTAGGCTGAGGCTCTCGAAGCCTAAGGGGTTTCTGTCATATTTCGACTACGCTCAATATGACTGAAAATAACACTCGTTACATTGAGCGAAGATGAAAAAGAGTCTAACATAAAATTAAATCAAACCCGTCACACTGAGCGAAGTCGAAGTAGGCGGGTTTTTTCGTGTAAAAATTTTATAAAAGTATGCGTTTCGAAACAAAATTGCGTTTAAAAGCGTATATTAGAGAATGCAGATAGGCAATATAATTCGATTTTGTTGGGTTGTACTAGTTTTTTTAATTCCATTTTTTTCATTTTCAGGGAACTATTATTCCGACTCGGGGGGAGGTGATCCTAATGATGTTAATAAGTGGTGGACTTCATCCAATAGTTCTGGTTCTCACCCTACTGATTTTGTTAGTGGAGATGTTTTTGTCATACAATCAGGTCATACATATACCACTACTAATGCTTGGAACGTGACTGGTACAGTGAGAGTGGATGGAACACTCACAATTCAAACAGCGAATGCAATTAAGATTTTATATATAACAAATGGTGGTATACTTTATGGTAATGCTCAAACAACAATAACAGCTGCGGCTTCTGGTGGAACATTTACTATTGATAGTGGAGGGAAATATATATTTAATCATACAACCACAAATAATTCTACCACACTTTTTAACGGAACCGAATCTTTTAATTCAAACAGTACACTTGAATTTCAAAGTTTTGAAACCACAAATGGAGCATTTGTTACATGTTTAGCGGCTTCTTCAACAAATTATGGAAATATTATTTGGAATATTCAATCAGGTAGTACTGCTTATAATTTAAATCTAAGTAATGCTACAACTAGAACAATTGCAGGTAATTTCACTATTACGAAAACCGGAGACACAGGCTCTTTAACATGGTGTAATAATGCTAACGTTGCTAGACTTACAATTTCAGGAAACTTTACCCAAACAGCAGGTACTTTTTATGTTATAAATTCAGGAGTAGGTGGTCATGGTGCGATTTTTGAAGTGTTAGGAAGTTTTACTCTTTCTGGAGGAACGTTCGATGTGGGTAATAATTTTAGTTATTATGCTTACACGTATTGGGGTGGTGATGTGACTATATCTGGTGGAACCTTTACAAATGGAGGTCCAAATACTTCAAATACGGTATATTTTACAAAATCAGGGACACAAACTTATACTTATTCTTCTGGTACTTTCACAACAAGTAGTACTCCATTAGTTATCAATAGTGGTTCTACTGTAACTTTGGCATCAAATTTTTCTATTGGCTTATCTTTAACAGTCAATAGCGGTGGAACGTTAAATATCCCTAATCCTTATTATACTACAGGAGCAGGTTCGACGGTAATTTCTTCAGGCGCAACGTTAAAAACCGGTCACAGTGACGGTATATCAACTACCGCATCGACAGGTTGTTTACAAACAACTACCAAAACATGTAGTACCACAGCTACTTATTGGTATAATGGAACGAGTACGCAATACTCTGGAAATATAAATGGAACAACTACAGGGAATTTAACTTTTGATAATGCTCAAGGAGTTAGAATGAACAGTAATTTAATTGTTCCAAATTCAGGAACATTGACATTAATTCAGGGGTATCATGATTTAAATGGATACACTTTACAGGTTGGAACATCAACTGCTGCTGGAAATTCACTTTCTTATTCTGCTGGTGGGTTTTATAGTAGATTAAATGATGGGGTTTTTACAAGATATATACCATCTGCAGTTACTATCACCCCGAATTCAGGAAATTATTATGGTTTATTTCCTTTTGCTAAATCTTCTATGCAGTTAGGTTCCGTTCAGATTACAACATCTGCCAACGTTACTGCTGGTGGATATATAACAATGGTACCTACTTTTGGATATGAATCTTTGGTTACTTGTTCAGTGGCTGATGGTGGGAACACAATAGTGAGAGTTCAAGAGGGAGCAACTTTTGATATTACAGCGTGTACAGTTACTGGAGGAACTTCCATAACGATTGCTTATACCGGAGGAACATTTGTAGCAACAGGTTCACTTTCTAATTTGTGTTTAGCTACTTATACTAGTTCAGTAGTATCAACTTTAGGAACACATGTTTCAGCGACTGGTTCATTAGCTACACCTACTGTTTCAAGAAATGGAATTACAAATATGTCGCTTTTAAATGGAGTATCATTTGTTATGGGGACTTATAATACAGGAACCCCTATGACTTATGTGTGTAATTTGAGTGGAACTAAAACAGTAGGGCCAACCGGTGATTATTCAACTCTAACTTCTGCAATGTCAACAATTTCAGCAAATGGACTTTCTGGTTCTTTGATTCTAGAATTACAGACTACTTATGTAAGCACAAGCGAATCTTTTCCAATTTTGATTGATCCTTTTAACTGTATGGGTAGTTCAAATACTCTAACTATAAGACCTGCTTCAGGTGCAACCAATTTATCCATTTCTGGTAGTGAATCAAGTTCGAATGGAGTTATTTATTTTAATAAAGGAGATTATGTAATGATTGATGGAAGACCAGGAGGAACTGGAACAACATCACAATTAACAATAACAAATACAAATTCAGATTCACCTGTAATTGCATTTAAAAATGAAGCAAATTATAATAGTGTTCGTTATTGTACCATACAAGGAGGAAATACCACAACCTCTGAGGGATTAGTTTTTTTTGGAGGAAGTAGTGCTAGTGGAACCAATGGGAATAAATATGACACGATAACGAATAACACAATCAAAAACTATTCGAGTAACACTTTTTATTATGGAGTGTTGTCAGCAGGTCAATCAGGTGCAAAATTAAATAGTTATAACTTCATTAATAATAATAATATAGTTGATTTTCAGCGAGCAGCCATTTATGTTTCATCGAATTCAGACGCTTGGACATTTTCTGGAAATCACATGTATCAGACAACTTCTTTTACACCTGCAGCTAATGTTTATGGTGTTCAGATAGCGACTGGTAGTGGATATACAATATCAGGAAATTATTTTGGAGGTCAAAGTACAAGCTGCGGAGGTAGTGCTTATACTTTGGCATCATCTGCTAACCATTTATTTCCGTTTTATTTAAGTACAGGTACAACAACAACAACTTCAATTCAAGGAAATATAATACGAAATATTACATTTAATACAACATCTGGTCAAAGTTCGAATGCAGGAATTTTTACAGGGATATATGTAACTGGAGCAGGAAGTGTGAATATTGGAACAACGAGTGGAAATATAGTTGGAGACACAACTGCAAATACTTCCTATGATATTGGAATCACTTCGACTACTTCAGGAGGTTTAATACAAGGAATTTATTGTTATGCTTCAGGAACAGTTTCGATACAAAATAATTTAATTGGCGATTTCAACACTTCAAATGTATCAGCTAAAGGCTATACATTTTATGGGATTTTTACAGGGAATACAAGTTCAAATACAATAAGTTCAAATAAAATTGGTAGTTATTCTACTTCAAGTTCGATTGCTATCGGTGGAAGTTCTACTGGTACCGGTGTGTGTCAATTTTTTGGTATATATCAAGATGCTTCTGGAGTTCCTACAATCTCCTCAAATATTATTTCAAATATTGTTGTTTATGGAACTGGAGCAAGTTTATTATATGGAATTTATAATGATAATGGTGCATCAACGATAAATTTCACTAGTAATACGATTAAAAGTTTATCAAATTATTCTGGAACAAATACAACAGCAAAAGTAATTGGAATTTATTCAGATGCAGCTTTTACCACAAATGTTACTTCAAATTCTATTTACTCAATAACATGTGCTAATGGATTTTTTAAAGGGATATATTTAAATAATGCTTCAGGTAATAATACAGTATCTTTGAATGTAATAGGAAGTGGTGCAATTGGTAATATTGCAATCTCTTCGACTTCTTCTTGTAATGCTTTAACTACGGATGTTATCAATAATCATGGAGGAATTGTTATAGGTGCTTCAGCTACTACAACATCCTTAACATCAAACACAATAAAAGGAATTTCAGGAACAGGCGCTTCATTTGCTTATCGAATTGCAGGGATTGCTATTGGTAATTCATCAACACCAGCAGTTACAATGACTAATAATTTAGTGGATATTGTTGGTGCGTCTAGTGCAACTGCAGTGGCAAGTACTATTTATGGGGTTTTTTCTGGAAGTACATCAACAACAACTTTAACCAATAAAAAAAATATTATTCGCAATTTATTTTGCGCAAATACAAGTGCACCAACAATTATTGGTTGGTATGATAATGCATATAATCGAAGTTATATTAATAACTTTATTTCAGTTAAAAATACAGATGGTACAACGAGTTATAATGTAAATTCCATATTATATGGTATACAAACTGTAAATACTTCTACTGGTAGAACTGCCTATTTTTACTATAACACGGTTGAATTAGGAGGATCTGTTTCAAGTAATCCAGTTACTGCAACTATCTATCAGGTTTCATCGACTGCTAATACATTTATATATAGGAATAATGTATTCCAAAATAATTGTTCGTCAACAAATAGCTTAGTGTTTTGGGGTGCGAGTACTACACCCACTTGTACAATGAACACTAATTTTTATATGAATTCAGCAAGTGGTACTGGGTTTGCAAAAGTAAATGGAGCTGCTGTTTCAAGTGCTACTTTTAATAGTGCTTCAGATGATTATGGAGGTACAAGTAGTACCTACACAACTACCGCACTAACAATTAGTTCAGATGCTTCTATATCTACAATGGCAACAGTGTATACAGGTGCTGATTTATCAGGAACAACGGATTGTACAGAAGATATTTATGGAACTAATGGAAATAGGAATATTGCTTCAACAAATGTTTACAAAGGGTGTTACGAAGGTCCTGTAGCTACCTATTATTGGGTCGGTGGAGCGGGAAATTGGTCAGATTATAGTAATCATTGGGCTTATTCCTCTGGTGGTTCACCTGTTGCAACAGCTGCTCCAACCTCAAGTATAGATGTAGTTTTTGATTTTAATTCGGGTTCAGGAACTGTTAATTTAAACGCAACAGCAGATTGTAAAAAACTAACATGTTCAGCTTATACGGGTTCAATAGGTGGTTCTTCAACTTTAAATGTGAATGATAATTTCACTGTAGTTTCAGGAATGTCTTGGACACATTCAGGAACGTTGAATTTATTAGCTACTTCAACAGGTAAAACATTTGCTACAGGTGGTGTCGCTTTGACATCAAATGTGGTGTTAAATGGTTCTGGAGGAGAATATACTTTACAAAACAATACAGAAATAAGTGGAAGTTTAACTCTAACTGCTGGAACGTTGATTATAGGTGCCTATACCTTGACATTAAGTAGTAATACCTCTCCAACTCGAACATCTGGAGTAATTGATGCCTCTAACGCAAGCGCTGAAGTAGCTTTTGGAAATACGTCTTCGATTACTTTACCTTCAGGGATGTTTAATGGTTCTGTTTCTAAATGGAAAATGAATGGAACTGGTGGTGTAACTTTAGGAGGGAATACAACGATTTCTGGTACTTTAACATTAACTACAGGTAAATTAACAATACCAGCAGCAACTACGCTTACACTTGGTACAAGTTCTTCGAATCTGACTTTATCAGGAGGGAGTAGTTCTAGCTATCTAGTTACATCAAGCACAACTTCAATTTTAAAACGTTTTCTAAATTCAAATACTTCTTATGTGTTTCCAATGGGGGATGCAACTTATTATTCTCCTATGACTTTTACATTAAATTCAAATGGAGGTCTATCTAGTGCATATCTTTCTACTTATGTGCAAGATGCAGTTTGTCCTGGATTCAAAGAAGCAAATTTCACTTCGTATATCTCAAGATATTGGTCTGTAGATCAAACAGGTATAACGTCTCCAAATTATGATATCTCATATACGTATGATGATACAGATATTACAGGTACAGAATCTAGTATTATACCTGTGAAAGTGAGTAGTGGAACATGGTATAAGCCTACTAATGCTTCGAATATTACTAATGGGACATCAGAAGGTACAGGTTCAATTACTACAGGAACAAATACACTAACTTGGGCTGGATTAACAACTTTTAGTTTTGATACTGGAGCTGGTGATGAAGCTGTGCAATTACCAATCTCGCTTCTATATTTTAATGCAAAACAACATGGAGATAAAGTGCGTTTAGATTGGACTACCACAACAGAGATTAACAATGATTATTTCACAGTTGAAAGATCGAGTGATGGAGTGCATTTTGAGGAATTATTTAAAAAACCTGGGGCAGGAATGAGTAATGTTAGTTTGTATTATTTTGGAGTAGATGCTAAACCAATTGAAGGGTTATCTTATTATAGGCTAAAACAAACAGATTACGATGGTCACTATTCTTATTCTGATATAGAATCTGTTCAGTTTTCTAAAAATGTAGAAAAGGAAAAAGTGGAAGTCTCTATTTACCCTATTCCTGCAAAAGAAGGTAAGTTTCATTTGAGTTTTGATTCAGAAAGTAATCTCATGTATCAGATTGCCATTTATGATTTAGTTGGAAAGTTAGTATATTTTGAAAACTACCAATCAGAAAAAGGTTTGAATGTTCATCTAATAGATTTAAAAAATATCGAATCTGGAATCTATCAGTTAGAAATTTCAAATATTGAAAAAGGAACGATAATTAGATCAATTTCAATGTGATTTTATTCTAATTTGAAATCTTGATTAAGTTCCGCTTTAACAATAGCAAGGGTTTCACACAATTGAGTTATTATATTTTTTGTTTCTATTGTTTGAAAATCGACTTCTGAAATGGTATTTAAAATTTCTATATTTTCAAATTCTTTTTCTATTCTAAAATTGAAAATATTTGGTTTTAACTTGTGGATAGTTTGTTTGAATAGAATATAATTGTTTTCGTTAAAATGAACATTTATTTTTTCAATTTCAAAGGAGATACTTTCATAAAAAAGTTGAATTATTTCGTGTAATACTTCTTTATCTTCGTATGTGATTTTTTTTAGGTAGTCTAATTTGTATTGTCTTTCTGTCGATTGATTAAGATAATAACTTATTTTTTCTGTAAATGAAATTTCATCATATGGTTTGAAAACACAGTCATTAATTCCATATTTTGTGTATTGACTGGCATCTAAATGAAATGCATTTGCAGTTAATGCAATGATTGGGATAGTTAGATGTAATTCATCCCTAATTTTTCTACTTGTTTGAAACCCATCTAATATAGGCATTTGAATGTCCATCAAAATTAAATCGATTTTATCCAATGTATTTGTTAAATAATCAATAGCTAGTTGTCCATTTTCACATTCAATTATGTCGCATTGTAAGATAGATAAAGTTGATTTAGCCACTATGCGATTGATAATATTGTCTTCGACCAATAATATCTTTTTATCTCTAAATTGGATTGTATTCGTTGATTTATTAATCGGTGATAAATAATTTGGATTTAGTTGTTGAGTATTTAGTTTGTATTGTTCCAATACTTCGTTAAATACATGTGATAATTCTTTTCCTGAAGTACGAATCAATTTGATTTTATCTTCAATTTCTTTCGGTAAGTTATTTTTTTCAAGTTCTCTTGTTAATCCTAGAATTCCATTTAAAGGGGTTCTAATTTCATGACTTATTTTAGCAATAAACTCATCCTTGAATCGTGCATTTTCTTCCGCGATTTGTTTAGCTTCTTCTAATGCTTTTCTATTTTTTACTCTTTCTTCAATGTTTCTTGATGCAGCAATCACATATTCTTTTCCGTCAAATTCTTGAATGGTTACTACTATTTCTACTGCTATACGTGCTTTCGTTTTGACATGAACATTATAAGATTCAATACTAAAAGTTCCGGATTTTCTTATTACCTCGATGTGATCTAACCAAACATTTTTGTCTTTGAAACTTGGTTCAAAGTCTGAAACACGATAGTCATGAATTCGATCTAAATCGATACCTAATCGCTCACTCGCCTCTTTATTTAAATAAATTAATTGACCAGACAAATCAGCTACTTGAATTGCATCTTTTGTATTTTTTAAGAAATTTTCTAATAGGTTTAGACGTTGTTCGTGTTTTTTGTTGAATGAATAGGTTAATTTGTTATTTCTTTCAAGTTTCAATTTATACAGACATTCTTTTAAAATAAGTATTTTAAAATTAATATCTTCTTTGTTTTCAATTTCTCTAGAAGAATATGTAGTAATTGTTTCTAGTTCTGAAAGTATCCAATTTTCAGTATAATAATTATTTTTTTTGATCAATTCAATCAAATCTTCTTCGATTTCAATTGTAATAATATCAACGTTTTTTTGGGGCTCGGTAATACGTTGTAAAACAATATCATTCATTTTTTTAGTATAGATACTAAACTCAATGTCAGAAAAATCTAAAATTGATTTTAATGTAAACTGAATTGATTCTTCTTCTGTTTCGAATTGGTGTATAGTCGAGAAAAATGTATGTAACTTAGATTTATCCATTTATCTATTTCAAAATTATTTTACCTTCATTGATGTATCTGTATATTGTAGTCTTACCAATATTAAGATCTTTAGCTGTTTTCAATACATTTTGATTGTTTTTAGAAAGGAAATGTTCAATGATCTTAATGGTATATTCTTCTAATGTTAAATTTTGACTGATGAGATTTTCAAATAAATTCACTTCATTTAATTGTAAATCAACAAAGTCAATATGTTCGTTTTCACTCATAACATAAGCTGTTTCGATAATTGCTTTTAATTCCCTTACATTTCCTGGAAAACGATATTTCAACAATGCTGATTTAGCTTCGTTAGTAAGTTGTTTAATTTCTGTTTTATTTAATTTTGAATAGGTTGTTATAAAATGATTTGCGAGCGCAATAATATCATTTCCTCTTTTACGAAGTGGAGGTAATTCAATTTTCATTCCCATCAAACGATAATATAAATCTTCTCTAAATCTTCCTTCTTTTACTTCTTGTAGTAAATTTTTGTGAGTAGCAATGATAATTCTAAAGTTTAATTTAACAGGTTTATTAGATCCTAAACGGGTAACTTCCATTTCTTGTATTGCACGAAGTAATTTTGCTTGCATCGATGCGTCCATTTCGCTTATTTCATCAAGAAATAAAGTTCCTCCATTTGCTTCTTCTAACTTTCCAGGTTTTGTATGTAAAGCTCCAGTAAACGCACCTTTTTCATACCCAAATAATTCACTTTCGATGAGTTCTTTAGGAAATGCAGCAACATTTAGAGCAATATAAGGTTTTGCTTTTCTCAAAGAGTTAAAATGAATAGCTTTTGCAACGAGCTCTTTACCAGTACCAGTTTCACCATATATTTCAACTGGAATGTTGTTAGTTATTGTCTTTTCCATTAAACGAAAAACCTCTCGCATTTCGTTACTTAAGCCTTTAATGTTTTCTGAAAAATTTACTTTTGATGATACTACATTTCTTAAATTGTGGATCTCATTATTTAGTTCTATATGTTTAATTGCGTTATTTACAGACAGCCATAATCTATCCAACGCATAATCATCTTTTAATATATAATCATACACTCCAGATTTTAATGTATTTACTACCAACTCTACTTTGTCTTGTGATGATAAAACAATAATCAAACAATCAGGTAACTTTTCTTTAAAGGTATTTACAACCTCGATACCTCCTAAATCAGGTAGATTTAAATCAAGAATTAAAACATGTGGTTTTTTATAAATATTTTGTAATAACGAATTTCCATCTGCAAATGATTCGATATCAATATCATTATTCATTGAAATACGATGTTGTATGAGTCTTCTGTAAATAGAATCATCTTCTACTGAAAAAATCTTATATAGTTTAGTTTTCAAAAGTCAGAATTTAGTTTCATTAATATACAAAGATTATTCCTATTTCTAAACTAAATTAAAAAGTTTTGTTAAGGGTCACGTTTTTAGATTTTTGTAAGAATGAAAATTTAAAATCATATTTTCCCAAAAGAAGAAAATTTCCCTAAATGAAACAGTTTTAAAATATAAGTTACTGATAATTAGAGGTGATTTTCTTTGGTATGAATTTATATACTTTTATAAAGTACTAATCTATTTAATAATGACAGAATTACAGAAAGATACAATGGTTCAATTGGTAGAGTCAGGTATCAAATTATCAGATGAGTTTCTTTTGAATTATACTAA
>JBILUY010000009.1:0-28113 GCA_044370735.1 Crocinitomicaceae bacterium
ATTGCACTTTATTTAGTTCCTTTCATAGATCCAAGAGGAATTCATCCAATAAATAAGTTGAATCTTAACTTCTTATTAGATCCACATATTATAATAAATTATTTCTTTTTTGTTGCACTTTTTTATTCAAATTCACAATTTTTTGTACCTAAATTCTTACTTACTAAAAAATATGTTCTTTATTCATCGATAGTAGTTTGTTCTTTATTATTGATTTCCACCATTTCATATTTAATTTTTCCCTATTTAAAATTTCCTCGTTTGGAAAGTGCAAAACCTCCTCATTTGCCTAGTATTCAAACATTGCGATTTAATCAAATTATTTCTCTCCTTTTTCCGTTGTTCTTTATTCTATTAGTTAGTACTCTCTATAAATTATTAATTTCAAAATATCGAAGTGAAAAGAAACAAAAAGAAAAGGAAAATGAACAATTAAAAACCGAGTTGTTATTTCTTCGTTCTCAAATTAGCCCACATTTTATTTTTAATGCCTTAAATAGTAGTATAATTCTTGTTAGAAAACAAAGTGAAAAGGCAGAGGAGTCTTTAATAAAATTAGCCTCTTTAATGAGGTATATGTTGTATGAATCTGATGTTGAGAAAATCACAATTGGTGATGAAGTAGAATATATAGAAAACTATATTGATTTACAGTCTATTCGTTTTGAAAAATCGGTTGATATTCTTAAAAAAATTTCGGTTAATGAATCTTTTCAGGATGATTTTATTGAATCTATGCTTTTAATACCTTTCATTGAAAACGCCTTTAAACATGGAACCTTTGTTGTGAAAGGAGCTTCAATTGAAATTACGTTATATTCAGAGGGTAATAATCTGATTTTGAAAACGAAAAATAAATTTTCTCACAAAGAAAATATTCATGGAGAAACTACCAAAAATCATGGTATTGGCTTATCTAATGTGAAAAGAAGATTGGAACTATTGTATCCAGACAAACATGAATTAAAACTGGATACTGATGGTGAGTATTTTAACGTATATTTGTCGCTTCAAGTAAAAGAATGATTCGCTGTATTTGTATAGATGATGAGCCATTGGCATTAGAAATGATGGAAGACTTTATTAGAAAAGTTCCATTTCTTACACTGGTTGCATCTTGTAATAATGCCTTTGAAGCATACGACGTACTTAATTCAAATCAGATTGACTTGCTTTTTGTAGATATTGAAATGCCTGAAATTAATGGTGTGCAATTTGTCAAATCGTTAAAAAATAAACCTTTTGTTATTTTTTCTACTGCATATAAAAAGTATGCAATTGAAGGATTTGAACTTGATGTCGTTGATTTTTTAGTTAAACCTTTCTCTTTTGATCGTTTCTATAAAAGTGTCTTAAAGGTGAAAGACACTTATAATTTGATACACAATTCAACACCTACAACTCTTAAACAACTACCACCAGATTATCTATTTGTAAATGCTGATTATAGTTTGGTAAAAGTAATTATCCCTGAAATTTCGTTTATTGAAGGTCTTAAAGATTATATTAAAATTTATTTAACTGGTCAACAAAAGCCAATTGTTACTCGTATGAGTATGAAGAACATTGAAGAACGGTTGAATTTATTGGGTTTTATGCGTGTTCACAAATCATACATTGTTAATCTTGGTAAAATTGCTTCAATTAAGAAGACACGACTAATGATTGAGGAAACTGAAATATTCATTGGTGACAATTACAAAGACCCACTTTTTAAAGCGTTAGGGTTAGACTTGGCTGAAGAAAATTAAACTTCGCAGAAAAACGCATTTTCGTCTCAACATTTTTACTCTATGTATCATTTATAAATTTGGTATTTCCCTTTTTTTCATATTTGTTGTGTATTATAAGTTGAACGTTAAAATAACACATTATGAAAATAAAATCAAATTTAGCAGTAAGTGACAGTGGATTTATCTTTAATCCTTCAAATGGTGACTCTTTTTCTACAAATAGTGTAGGTGCGGACATAGTTCGACTTTTAAAAGCAGGAAATACTTTTGAAGCAATTAAAAAAGAGATTGTCGATAAATACGAAGTGGATGATATTCTTTTTGAAAAGGATTTTCATGACTTCGTTTCTCAATTACAAGATTATTATTTAGTAAGCAATGACTAGTAAAACAAATAAACCCAAATTGACTGTTGCCGTTACAGGATTGAATGCGGTGGATAGTCCAGGACCTGGGGTTGCAGTAATTCGTGGTATCCGTGATTGTGAAGATTTTGATGTTCGTATCATTGGTCTTTCCTACGAATCATTGGAGCCAGGAATTTACATGGAAGGTATTGCTGATAAAGTATATCAAATTCCATACCCTGCAGCAGGTTCAGAATCTTTGCTTGGAAGGATTGAATATATTCATGCTATTGAAAAAATAGATGTGATTGTTCCAAATTTTGATGCTGAATTACACAATTTTATCAAAATTTCGGATCGATTAAAATCAATGGGGATTGGAACATTTCTTCCTTCTCTAGAGCAGTTCGAAGCTAGAGATAAAATAAACCTTTTCAAGTTTGGAGAAAAACACGATTTATTGGTTCCAAGAGATAAAACAATCTATGATTTATCTGAATTACCTGCTGTTGCAAAAGAATTTGAATATCCTATCGTAGTGAAAGGGAAATACTATGAAGCAACAGTGGCCTATACACTTGAACAGGCACAGAAAGCGTTTCATAAGTTAAATGCAAAATGGGGATTACCAATTATTGTGCAAGAATTTATTACAGGGACAGAAGTAAACGTTGCAGCTCTTGGTGATGGTGAAGGAAATACAATAAGTGCAGTTCCTATGCGTAAACTTTTCATTACAGACAAAGGAAAAGCATGGGCTGGTATCACGATTGAAGAAGATGCTTTAATTGATTTATCCAAAAAGTTTATTGCTGCGACAAAATGGAGAGGTGGTTTTGAGGTGGAAATTATGCTTACGAAAGATGGTAAACCATATATCATGGAAGTCAACCCTCGTTTCCCAGCTTGGATATACTTAACAGTAGGAGCAGGACAAAATCAACCAGCATCTTTAGTTAAAATGGCATTAGGTCAAAAAGTTGAACCTTTTACTTCTTATGAAGTTGGTAAACTTTTCATTCGTTATGCATGGGACTTGATTACTGACGTATCTGAATTTCAAAAAATATCCGCCTTCGGAGAATTATAATTAAAATTTTCCCCCTTCGGAGGGGGATAAAGGGGGAGGATTTGACAACTATAAACCATATAAAAAACTATAATTATGAGCACAGAAAAATTAAAATATGAAAGACCTGCAATTCGTAAAATGAATACAGGATTAATGAATAAGTTCGGAACTAGAACTGAATATGCACCTTTTACTCACATTGATGGAGTATCTGTAAAAGAATTAATTTCTAACTATGGATCGCCTTGTTTTGTGATTTCTGAGCGTACAATCCGTCGCACGTATCAAAATGCAGTGAGAGCCTTTAAAACACGCTATCCGAAGGTTCAATTTGCATGGAGTTACAAAACAAATTATTTAGATGCTGTATGTAATGTATTTCACCAAGAAGGTTCTTGGGCAGAAGTAGTTTCCATTTTTGAGTATTCAAAAGCAATTGCAAATGGAGTACCAGGAAACAAAATCCTTTTCAATGGTCCAGAAAAGACGAAAGCAGATATGAAAATTGCAGTTGAAAATGGATCTTACATTCACATCGATCACTTTGATGAATTGTATGATTTAATTGAAGTTACGACTGAATTAAAGAAAACAGCAAAAGTGGCTATTCGTGTGAATATGGACACTGGTGTTTATCCAATGTGGGATCGTTTTGGTTTCAACTACGAATCAGGTCAAGCATGGAATGCAATCAATAAAATCATGGCTTCTGAATTTTTAGATTTAGTAGGTTTACACTGTCATATTGGTACTTTCATGTTAACTCCAAGTGCTTATGGAGTGGCTGCATCTAAACTTTCAGATTTAGCTGTGAATATCAAATATGTTTACGATAAATCGATCCAATATTTAGATCTAGGAGGAGGTTTCCCATCAGCTAATACATTAAGAGGTTCTTATTTACCGGGTTCAGATGTTATCCCTACAATCGATGAGTTTGCGGAAGTGATTACGTCCACTATCTTAAATTATGGGTATAAGAAAGAGGATTTACCTTTGTTGATTTTAGAAACAGGTCGTGCATTAATTGATGATGCTGGATATCTACTAGGAAGCGTTATTGCTAATAAAAGACTTTCAGATGGTAGAAGAGCAACGATTATGGATTTCGGTGTAAATATTTTATTCACTGCGTTCTGGTACGAACATAAAATCACACCAGCCCAAGAATTCTCTACACATACTGAAGATATGGTTTTATATGGTCCATTATGTATGAATATCGATGTGGTGAGACAAAGTGTTACTTTACCTGCATTAAATAAGGGAGATCATGTGGTTGTTCACAAAGTAGGTGCGTATAACATGACACAATGGATGCAGTTTATTGCGATGAGACCAAAAGTGGTTTTAATTGACACAAATGGTAATCACCATGTGATTCGTGAAAATGAAACGGTAGATACGTTGAAAGAAATGGAACGTTTACCTGAACATTTAAGCTCATTCAATTTATAAGACTAATTTCGTTTAATGTTATCACTGAAAAATATAAAACAAAGGCTATTGCATACTATTGATTCCACAATCAATAGTTATGCAGTAGTCTTTTTCTCAAACAATCGCTTTTTTGGCATTTTGTTGCTATTGGCTTCTTTTGTAGACCCAATAGCAGGAGCATGCGGATTGTTAGGATTAGTTTCTGCCAATGTTTTTGCGTCTGTTTTAGGATTAAATTCAGATTTCATTCGCAAAGGCTACCACGGATACGATGCGATGCTCGTTTCTGCTGGAATTGCTCATTTTTATCAGTTTAACTTTACACTATTTTTAGTGATATTGTGTGTTGGAATTTTTTCTATACTTATTGCTTCTTTGGTGCATGGGGTATTACACAAATATCATTTACCATCATTAAGTTTTCCTTTTTTAATTTCTATTTGGTTAGTTTTTAGTGCTTTTCCATCAATGCATACCATTCATATAAACAATGAGTTATTATATGAATTAAATGAAATACAAAAGTCAGATGGTTTTTCTAATATAAAATGGCTCCATTGGATTGATAATACTCAAAAAGAACTGTTAGATTTACCTCAAATAGCTATAGTTTATTTAAAGTCACTTTCTTCATTATTTTTTCAATCGAATGTATTATCTGGATTGTTAATCGCTATCGGTTTATTGATTTATTCTCGTATTGCATTTTCACTTTCTATTTTAGGTTATGTTACTGCATACTTTTTTTATCCCTTATTAGGAGGTGATGTTTCAGATTTTTACGAGAAGTTTATTGGACTAAATTTTGTTTTTCAAGCGATCGCCATAGGAGGTATTTTCCTTGTACCATCTGTTTGGAGTTATCTAATGACAATAATTCTTACCCCATTGTTGATTTTAGTATTATTTGGGCTGAATAAAATATTATATATGATGGGATTGGCTCCTTATTCGCTACCCTTTACATTGATTACAATTTTATTTTTATATGTTTTAAACCATCGTTCAAAAATAAAAGGGATTCACAAGGTGATAAACCAAACCTATCAGCCAGAGCAAAATTTATATAGTTTTTTAAATTCAAATCATCGATTAAGACAATTTAATTATTTCCCGATTCATTTACCAATTTGGGGGGAATGGATGGTATCACAAGCACATGATGGAAAAATTACACATTTAGGAGATTGGGGTAAAGCTTTTGACTTTATCGTATTGGATGATGAGTTAAAATCATATCAATTACCAGGATTGGTTACGGAAGATTTTTACTGTTATAATAAACCGGTTCTAGCGTGTGCTGATGGTTATGTTGTAGCGGTTCAAGATAATATTGAAGATAATGATCCAAACGAAGTGAATACGCTTCAAAATTGGGGGAATACGATGGTTATTTATCACATAGATGGTTTATATAGCCAAGTAAGTCATTTGAAAAAAGGTTCTATGAAATTTGCAGTCGGTGATTTTGTGAAGCGAGGAGAAATTATCGCACTTTGCGGAAGTTCAGGAAGATCACCCGAACCACATCTTCATTTTCAATTACAAACAGTTCCCACTATTGGTTCTATGACTTTGGATTTTCCATTGGCATATTATCTTTTGCGAGAAAATAACACCTTGACATTAAAAACGTTCGAAAAACCGAAAGAGGGTCAATTTGTTAGTTCGATTGATGTTAACCCATTAATGAAAGCTGCATACGATTTGATTCCTGGAAAGAAAATGAAATGGAACATTTCAAAAAATGGAATAGAATTTTCAGAAAATTGGGAAGTATTTACAGATAGCTTAAATCATTCTTATGTTTATTCATACGAAACAAAAGAAATCGCTTATTTCTATAACGATGGAAATATGATTTTATTTACAGATTACATTGGAAATAAAAAGGGTTTGTTATATCATTTCTATTTAGCGAATTACAAAGTAGTATTAGGTTTTTATAAAGGTTTAACTATTGAGGAATCGTATCCTATAGCTACCATTTCATTAAAATTGTTGTCAGTATTACAAGATTTCCTTGCTCCTTTTTATCAATTTGTGAAAACTTCGTTTATACTGAATTATGAGGGTATTGACGATGTTAATTTAACAAATAATATTAGGCTAAATTCTTCTGCTGAAATTACGATTGCTGGCATTAGACAAAAAGCATTTAATTATGAATTAATTTTAGAAAATAATACATTAACAAAGTTTTCTGTGGAATCCAAGAAATTAAAAATCAAAGCAGTATGCGAATAGTACTAGTGTTTTTATTTATATTCCTTTTTTTAAAAGGTAATGCACAGAATGATCCAAGTTTAAAGGAATCTTACGTTGATAGTATTTCCTATTTATTTTCGATTAATGGTAAACATAATGAGTTAGTTTCGATTGCAAAAAAAGCATTTAATAACGATATTGATTTCTATTTTTTACGTTATCGATTAGGGGTGTCATATTTCAATCAAAAAAAATATCTACTTGCTTTAGAGTGTTTTACAAAAGCTTTGGAGTGTTATCCGGCTGATTTCTATTCAAAGGAATATCTTTTTTATTGTAATCTTTATTTGAATAATTTGGATGAAGCGAAACAAATAGTGTCAAAATTACCCTTGAACTCACAATCCTATTATTCTAAAATGTTAGGAAAAGAAAAGATGTTGAATATTGAAAGTGGTTATCAAACAACATCATATTCGAATAATCAATCAGCGAATACATTTATGGGTAATGACGGTATTTATTCTGAATCTGATCGTATGAAATCGTTACAATATTACCAGATAGGAGTAAACTTCCCTATTTCTAAAAAAATGAAATTATATACTGGAATGTTTTATGTGCAGAATAATAGGGAAAGACATATATATTCCAATGATATGTCATACATCTATGATTATCAGAATGCTGTTTATAATAAATCAATCAAATTAAAAGATACAGCTCAAGATTACACTTTAAGTCAATATCAGTTTTATCTCGGTTCTACTTTAAGTTTACCGAAGCGATATTCTTTGCAGGTTGGATTTCAAAACATGTATTATTCTCAAAACAAATTAGCAGCACAAAGCGATTCTTCAAAATCTTTATTTTTAGATACGCTTATTTACAATTATAAATATCAGATTAATTCATCTACGCTTAATAATTTTGTCACATCTGTTTCATTATCAAAGATATTTTCAAATTTCAATTCATCGATTGTATTTGGTTATGCTAATATCGATAAAACAAGTATTTATCAAGCTGGTGGACAAGTGACTTATAGTCCATTAGGAAATTATAATTTAAATATCACCGGGGGATATTATCTTTCAGCTGATACAACCATAAGAAGTGTTTACTTTGCAAAAATTGTAGGAAGAATTACCGATAAATTGTGGTATGAAGTATATCATTATCAAGGAAATTTAAAGAATTTTCACGAATCTAATGCGTATGTAGTTTATAATGTTTCTGATATTATAAAATCAAAATCTGGAATAAATCTTGCCTATTATATTAATTCAAATTTGACAATGAATATGCGATATGATTTTTTAATTCGTTCATCTACTTTTACAAGATATACTTCTGGATCTAATTCTCAATTAGAAGATAATTATTTAAACAACTCATTTATTTTTAACTTAATATGGAAATTTTAGTAAAAAAAGTACTTTCTACTTTCTACTTTCTACTTTTCTCTGTTGCTCTTTTTTCTCAATCTGATAATGCTATTAGAGAGGCGTTAAAAAAGAGTTATGACGCCGAATATCAGTTGAAATATGCTAAAGCAATTGAAGAATTGATGGGGGTATATGAGCCATCTTCGTATGAATTAAACCTTCGTTTAGGATGGTTAAATTACAAGAATAACAAATACGTCGAATCAATTGCATTTTACAAAAAGGCGATTTCAAAAATGCCAATGAGTATTGAAGCAAAGTTGGGAATTGTATATCCTTTAGCTGCTCTTGAAAAGTGGGATGAGGTTGTTGTTCAATATAAATCTATTTTGAAAATCGATGCTTATCATGCCACCGCAAACTACAGGTTAGCTTTGATTTATTATAATCGGTTAGATTATGGAAATTCATGGAAATATCTTCAAAAATACATCAATCTGTATCCGTTTGATTATGATGGGAATAGTTTGGCGGGTTGGATTAAGTATAGTGTCGGTAAAAAAGAAGAAGCTTATGTCTTTTTTAAGAAAGCGTTAATGGTAAATCCGTATGATACCAGTTTTAATAAAGTGTTAGGTATAAAATAATTTAAAAATAAAAATGATGAAAAAAATAATTTTAACTGCAGCGATTTTTGGTTTTTTAACTTTTTCTGCAAACAATATTTCAGCTCAAGTTTCTCAAGCAGATTTAGATTTAAGAAATGCTTTTAAAAAGAGTTATGAATCAGAATTAGCGGTAAAATATGCGAAAGCAATAGAAGATTTAGCTCCATTTGCAAATAATAATACCTATGAAATTAATTTAAGATTAGGGTACTTGAATTATATGAATGCAAAATTTTTACAAGCGACTACTCATTATAAAAAATGTTTAGAATTAGCACCTAAAAGTGTGGAAGCACGTTTAGCTTATATTAATGCACTTGCTGCTCTAGAAAAATGGGATGATGTAATTTTGCAATACAAAGAAATTTTAAAAGTGGATGCTGGAAACGCAAAAGCATTGTATAATTTAAGTTTAATTTATTTTAATAGAACTGATTATACCACTGCGCAAATTTATTTAAATACTTATATTGCCCTTTATCCTTTTGATTTTGATGGTGTAAATTTAGCTGGTTGGAATAAATATTATTTAGGAAAAAAAGAAGAAGCAATTGTTCTTTTCAAAAAGGCATTACTTCTAAATCCATCATCTACTTTATATGATTCTGTTTTAGTAAACAAAAAATAATTCGTGATTACTCTTTATTTAATTCGACATGCTGATGCTGAACTTAATTCCTTTTCAGGAAAGGATATAGATCGAAATCTTTCTCAAAAAGGACTTTATCAGTGTGTTGAATTGAAAAAGCAAATTCAACATAAATATTGGGACGAAGTTGATTTTTATGTGTCATCTAGCAGTAGAACTCAACTAACTTTTAACACCATTTTTAATAGCAGTTCATGTGTTATAACTGATGAACTTTATTTAGTTTCTTCTCAAAAGTTACTATTGTATATTAATAATCTTAAATCATCAAAACCAATTTGCATAGTCTCTCATAATGAAGGGATTTCTGAATTAGCCTCATACCTAGTAGGTCAGCGAATTTTAATGAATACAGCTTCTTTTTTGGAGCTTTCTTTTGATTTTGAATCTTCAGATTATATTTCCAAAGACACTGCTAATGTGGTAAATTTTATTTCTTGACATAAGTGTATTCGATTTTTGTATTGGAATTGGAAATTTGTTGATTCTTTTTGTAATCTTTTTCGAAGTTTTTCAATTGTTTTTCAATAGTTTCAATTGGTATAAAGCTCGGTTTTTCTTTGGGTGTTTCAATTTCTTTTTCAACATATAAAAATGCTAATAGAACACCAGTAATTACACCTCCTAAATGTCCTTGCCAGGAAACTTGTTCTTCTACCGGAAAAATTCCCCAAACCATACTTCCATAACTAATTACGATCAACATTGATATGGCTTGATATTTCATTTGTTTTTTAATGATACCACCGACAAATAGGAAAATAATCAAGGAATAAATTACACTACTCATTCCAATATGGAAACTACCCTCATTTTTAGCGATTAACCATGTAAGAAATCCAGAAATAATCCAGCTTAAGATTAATGTTTTGTATGCAATTTTTGGGTAAAAAAAGAATAGGGCGGCTAATGCAACAAATATGGGAATAGAATTATTTATTATATGATGTATATCCGTTTTAGAATGAAGTAGGGGAGAAAATAGTATTCCAAATATACCTGACATTGTTCTTGGTAATATGCCAAGTCTGGTTAATTCAATGGGAGATACGAACTCGCCCCAATAAACTACCCACATCATTGATACAATTAAAAATGGTATAAGAAGAACCTCGTAATTAACAATAAATTTTGTTTTCATTCTTTTCTATTCTCAATAATAATGCCTATTATTTTGTACTGACAGAATGACTTAAAACAAAAAAAAAGTGTCGGCAAATTACCGACACTTTCTTCTACTTTATAATTTCTACTTTCTACTCAATTACTAAACGTTGAGTGTTTGTTTCGTTGTTTGTATTCATTTTAATGAAATAAACTCCAGAATGTAAGTTAGAAACATTAAAATTGAATTCTCTATCTAATGTAGTATACGATTGAATTGTTTTTCCACTTACATCTAAGATTGATATTTCAACGTTTGAATTTAATTCACGATCAAATTTAATCGTTACATTGTTTTTAGCTGGGTTAGGATAGATAGTAATATTTTTTCCTAAAATTGTTTCAGCTATTGCATTTGTATTATTTTCTTCTTCTTTAGTTAAACCACCTTTGAATTTATTGCTTGTAAAAGAAGCATTTTCTAACACTTTTGAATTAGCATTTAATCTAAAATCTGGAGTTTTTCCTAATTCTACAAATGCATTTGCCCAATCGATATCTGCTTTAGTGAAAGTTGTATCGTTGTTTTTAGGACCAAATAAAGGTGTGTAGAACGTTTTAGAAGCTGTAACTAAATTCGTTGCTGTTGAAAAATTAACAAATGAATTATTTGCAATTTCAGAAGTATCACCAGTTAGGTTATCTTCTGTAGATGTTCCTTCTATTGATAAACCTTTTTCCCAACCTGTAATTACTGAATTTAAAACTGAAATCGCTGAATTTCTTCTAATTCTGAATGCTTTTTCAAATTTTTCTCCATTAGGTAAAGTAATACTTCCATCTCCTTTAGGTCCTACCATTGTTATATTTGAAAAAACAGCAGAAGTTAAAGGTTTTGCATTTGATCCTGTAGCGTCATTGTCTGATTCAAAACCATTTGAATCTCCTGCAGCATCAGATAATTCTGGATCTCTAACAATTAATCCAAATTGAACACGACCTCTATATCCAAAATCAGTGTCAAAATCATCATCTAATCCACGGTATGCGATTAAGTGTTTACAATCTACTGTTCCACCAAACCACTCGAATGAATCATCTCCAGAGAATGATACCTGAACGTAATCTACTACTGTTTTAGATCCTACTGACCCAAAAGTTACACCATTGATTTCTTTGTTTGGTTGTAAAGCAATTCCTGCAAATTCAACTCTTACATAACGTAAAACTCCTGAGCTATCTTGATCATCTGTACCACCAAATTCAGTGTCAGTAGTTGGTGTTATACCTTCTATATTTGCCTTAGATCCCGGTTGATTATTAATCGCTTTACCTAGTAAAACTAAACCTCCCCAATCTCCTTCAGCTCTTTCTCCAACATTTGCATTTGATGTAAAAATGATTGGACTATCTTTTTTACCATCCGCAATTAATTTCGAACCTTTTGTTACAATAAGTGTTCCTTGGGTTGTTTTGTCGCCTCTGATAATAGTTCCTGGTTCAATAGTTAAAGTTGCTCCATTTTTAACATATACTTTGTTTTCTAATTTGATGATACCAGACCAAGTTGTATTGGTTGTAATGTCACTAGAAACAGTTTTTGTAGTTGCTCCATAAACGGTATTTTCTGGGTCAAAATTAGCCCATCCTGCAGTCCAATTAGATTTTTCTGTATTATCATTTGGTTTAAATGCACCTCTGTATTTTGTCTCTGTCCAGAATGCATTGTTACCTGTTGGTTCTGTTACAAATCCTCCTACAAATTTTTTGTTTTTAAAATCTGCTCCTGTTGCTGCTGCTGAACCTGCTTGTAATCTAGCATCAATAATGTTTCCTAATGCAGGAAATGCGTTAGCTAGTTTTAAGTTTGAAACTGTAGTAAGCGTATCGTTGTTTTTTGTTCCAAACCACCCATTATAGAAAGTTGGTAATGCTGTTACAACATTTGTTTTTACAGCAAATCCTGATATAATATTGTTTGCAAAAACTGCTGTGTCTCCAGTAAAATTATCTTCAGTGGAAGCTCCTTCAATTGAAAGACCTTTTTCCCATCCAACGATCAATGAGTTGAATACTGATGTTGATGTGTTTCTTCTTAATCTAAAAGCTTTTTCAAATTTTTCACCATTAGGTAAAACACCTGTTCCGTCAGCTTTTGGCCCTATCAAAGTTATGTTTGAAAATACAGGTGCTGTTAACGGTTTCGCGTTTGATCCTGTTGCATCATTATCAGATTCAAATCCATTAGAATCACCTGCAGCATCTGATAATTCAGGATCTCTTACTATTAGTCCAAATTGCACTCGTCCTCTGTATCCAAAGTCGGTATCAAAATCATCATCTAATCCTCTATATGCAATCAAGTGTTTACAATCTACTGTTCCTCCAAACCATTCAAAAGAGTCATCTCCTGAAAATGATACTTGAACAAAGTCTACAATTGTTTTATTACCTACAGAACCAAAAGTTATACCGTTGATTTCTTTGTTTGGCTGAAGAGCAACTCCAGGGAATTCTATTCTCACGTATTTTAAAATTCCTGAATTATCAGTATCATCGTTACCACCAAATTTTGTATCATCAGTAGCTGTAATTCCTTCAATGTTTGCAAAACCTCCTGGCTGATTGTTTACTGCATTACCTAGGATAACTAAACCTCCCCAATCACCTTCAGCTCTGTTACCAACAGCTTCATTTGAAGTAAAAACAATTGGTTTATCAGCAGTACCTTCAGCAATTATTTTAGATCCTCTAGTAATAATTAGTGTCGCCTGTGTTGCTTTATCTCCTCTAATAATTGTTCCAGGAGCAATGGTTAATGTTGCTCCATTTTTCACATACACCTTATTCTCTAGTTTGATGATACCACTCCAAGTTGTATTAGTTGTGATATCTGAAGATACAGTTTGAGTTGTAGCTCCATAATTTGTGTTTTCTGGATCAAAATTCGACCATTTTGCGGTCCAATTTGTTTTGTCCGAGTTGTCCGTCACAGGAAACGCTCCTTTATATTCTGTTGGTGTCCAGAATGCGTTTTGTGCGTGTATCATTGTTCCCAATAATATTGCGGAAACACTTAAGTAAATTTTCTTCATTTTTTCTATTTTTTCTGATACAAAGAAAGGGTAGGAATTTATCGAAACAGTTAAGTTCAGATTAAGTATAATTTAATCTTTTGTTACAAATGTTAACCAAACTTTACGATAACAAAAAAGCCAGCTAATGCTGGCTTAATAATTGTTTAGTTTATATTTTAGAATTTATAATTTGCAGATATAGAGATAGTTTGACCAAATGTGATTTCTTGCCATCTATTATCAATTCCTTCTGTATATTTCTTATCGTTATTTAAATCTTGGAAAAACAATAGTTTTTGAGCTAGTAAGTCCTTAACATTTAATTTAAACTCAAATTTTTCTTTATACTTTTTACTGAATTGTACATCAATTACATTTCTTGAGTTCTCCCAAACTGATGGTTCTTGTACATTTCCTACGATGTAAATACGTTGTCCTACAATGTTATAGTTAATTGACATTCCCCAAGTTTCTGCTTCATAGTTATATCCTGCATTTACAATGTAGGGAGATTGTCCTTGCATAGGTCTGTCTCCTCCTGATCCAACTACTGAATCTAATTCTACATTTGAATTAATTAGTGATAAATTCGTGTATAAAGTTGATTTCTTTAAAAATGAAACAATTTTTGTTTCAGCAGCATCTTTTCCAGCAAATACATTTAGTTTAATTCTGTATTCTAATTCCAATCCTAAATTTTTAACTTTTGGAATATTTGTGTAATATAATTCAGGTGCTCCAGAAGTTCCAGTTCTATTGATTAACTCAATTGGATTATAAAATTGTTTATAGAAACCAGATACTGAAAACACTTGCGAATTTGAAGGGAATAACTCATATCTGAAATCGTAATTGTCAATGGTTGCTCGTTTTAAGTTAGGGTTACCTGATAAGATATTGTCCATTAAGAAGTTGTAAAAAGCAAATGGCGCTAATTCTCTAAACTCTGGTCTCGAAACCGTTTTATAATAAGCAAATCTTAAATTAGATTTTTTGTTTAAGCTGTAAACTAAATTAATGGATGGTAAGATGTCAACTACTGTAGTATCAATATGTTTATCTTGATTGCTACCAAATTCGATATAGTTGAATTTTTGATTATAAGACTCTAATCTAGCTCCACCAATAATTCTGAATTTTTCACCAATTTTAGTATCAGTCATTAAATAGCCTGCTTGTAGTAATGAACTTGCTTGATAGTTGTCACTTACTTTTGTAGCTTCTTCTAATTTGAAACCACCTTTTCCATTGGATAATTGTCCTAGATTATTTACATTGAAAATTTCCTCTGGAGACAATAATAATAAACTATCAGCAAATTTTTTCCCTGATGGTTTGTATTGTGAAAACCCTAAGTTGCGTGCTGAAAAATCTCTTGTTCTACTTTGAATATAAACACCTGTTTTTAAGTTATTCACAAATTTTCCGAATGAAACTGTTTTTGTATAATCTAGTTTACCAGAATTAATTTGTTCATTTGTTGAAGCCCAAAACATATTTCCTGCAGCTGTTGGTATTGTTCCACTTTTTTGAATAATTGCAGCGTATTTATAGTTGGTGTCATTTTCTAGCAAAGAGGTTTTTTGATAAACAACTCTACGTTGATTAGGTATATCTCTTTCTATATTACTTGCCCCAAATGTCCAAGTTAATTTCGATTTATTAAATGTATGATCCCCTGTTAGTTGAGTTGTAAAAAGTTGGTTTTGAGAATACCAAAAGTTAATTGATTTTTCCCATTGTCTTGGGTCGTTATCCATTTCACGAACACCTGTTCTTACGTTTACTCTATCGTCTGAAGTTAATGAATACAAAGTGTTTAATGTTATTTTGTTACTATCATTAAACGCATACTTTACATTGAACATAGCAGAATTTAATATACTTGTTGTATAAACTGAATCGTTTAGTTCCATTTTTTGGACAACCCCATTAGATTGTTCTTCAAATTCTCTTCTTGTCGTTTTGTTAGTGTTTAAATTATATTGGTATGTATAAGCAAAAATATATCCAAGTTGATGTTTGTTTTTTAACGTATCATTTCTTCCAAAAGCATATTGGATATTAAAGTTCGGAATTGCTATTTTTTTATCTGTACTCCATGTTGGTGTTATTGATTTAGCATATTCTGCCTTTTGAATATTAGTTGAAACTTCATATTCTTTAGTTCCTGGTATCGATGAAGGTAATAATCTACTTCCTGTGTTTCCATATCCTAGCCAATCCGTATTTTCTCTTTTATAAGTATAAAAATCTTTAAATGTAGTGATAGTATTAAATGAAGTACTCAGCTGAAAATTTTGAAAATTTTCAACTTTAGGTTGACTAGTTTTAACATTAATAACACCACCTGCAAATTCTCCCGGTAAATCTGGAGTTGCCGTTTTTGTGATAACTAAGCTACCAAGCATGTTGCTAGGGAAAATATCAAAAGAGAAAGCTTTTTTATCTGATTCTGTACTTGGTAAAGGACAGTCATTGATCATTCCAAAGTTGTAACGATCGCTCAAACCTCTAATTACTACAAATTTGTTATCTTGAATACTCGCACCACTAATACGCTTTATAACATCACTTGTTCTTGTATCTGGTGTTTTTTTAATTGCTTCAGTTGAAATACCATCGCTTACAACAGCTGCATTTTTTTGTTCTACTAAAATTGATGATGTACTTTCTTTTGGTCCTTTTCCTCTGATGACAATTTCTTTTCCTTTTTTTACTGTTTTTGATAAAGAAACCTCAATAGTGATAGTTTGGTTGTTGATAGTTATTTCATCAGATTTGACATCGTACGTTGGATAACTATATTTTAAATTGTGTACTCCATCTGGAACATTTTCAAAAACGAATTTTCCATCTAAATCAGTTTTTACTCTTTTAATAGTGTCTAATTTAACAGTAACACCAGGTAGTGTTTCTTTAGTGTCTAAATCTTTAATAACTCCTTTGATTGTATTTTGAGAAATTACAAATGCTGAAATCACACAAAAAACGGATAGAACTAATAACTTTTTCATACTTATTTTTTATCTAGTACAAAGGTTATTATTCTACTTTTTATGCGTTAGACTTCTGTGTTAAAACTATGTTAATTTAAATTAACAATCTTTAATCTTAAGGTAATTTAATGTTTAATATAGGTTGAATTAAATGTGTTTTAAATCGTCAAGAAAATCTATATTGTTTTCGATCATATTTCCAACTATAATTATATTTGCACCTAATTTTTTAAGTTTAATTATTTCTTTAGTTGATTTTATTCCACCTCCGACAATTACAGGTAAAGAAGTTTTATCTTTAATTTCTTTAATATAAGAATTTTGAATGCTTTTTTTAGCTCCACTTCCAGCATCTATTAAGATTATTTTTTTTCCTAAATATTTTGTTGTCAACGATAAATTTAGTAGTTCTTTTTTAGATGTTTTTTTAATTGAATTTTCAGTCATTTTAGCTGTTGAAGATTCTTTTTTTTCATCTAATAGAATATATCCTGTTGGTATAACTTCCAGGTTGGTTCTGGAAATAATGTGTGTGCTTTTAATTTGTTCTTCGATCAAATATTGAGGATTACGAGTAGTTAATAATGTTAAAAATAAAATCGCGTCCGCATATTTTGAGACTTGAGTATGATTCCCTGGGAATAGAATTGTTGGAAGAGTGGTATGTTTCTTTATTTGTTTAACAATAGGGTCTAGATTAATTTTTTTTGAAGTACTACCTCCAATGAAGATGTAGGAAACATTACTTTGATTAATTTTCTCAATCAATAGTTTGATCTTTTCAGGTTGATATGTTTTTTCAGGATCTATTAAAACTGCAATATCTCCACTACTATCATTTATTTTATCTAAAATATTCATATCCATCCATTGATTTTTGTGAATGACAAATTACATAATCATTCTTTATTGTTTTGAAGTGTAATTCAAAAATCTCATTATTTATTTCAGCAAATCCATTGGTTGAATCGATTAGCTTAATAGTAATGTTTTTAATGAATACGTTTGTTTGATTGGTTAAACATTTAAAAGTTGCCTCCTTTGCTGCCCAAAGTTTGGTCAAGGCTTCAACTTTGTTTTTTGTTTTAAAAAACGTATTATTTAAATGTAAATCCTTTTCGTTGCAAAATTTATCGATTATTTTATCTAAAGTAGTTTGGCTTTTTTCTATGTCTATTCCAATTTCATTGTTTTTGTTTAATCCAATTAAAATTTCGTTGTCTTTGTGACTGATTGAAATGTACATTCCTTTTATGTAAGGTTTTTCATTTCGATATTTAATTTCAGTTTTTGTGTTTAAATAAGTAGAAAGTAAAATTCGAATTGAAAGGAATTCTCTTTTTCTTTTTTCGCTTTTGAAATTTGTATAGTGTTCAATTTCCTCCTTGGATAAAATTTTTTCTACATCGAGATCGGATAAATTAGATTGACTGGAGTGGTGTAGTATGATTGATTCATTTATTTTAAACTCTTCAAAACTCAACATAGTTTGTTTTTTGTTCAGACAAACTTACTACATTGTTTATAAAGCATTATGATAAGTTCATTTCTTTTTTAGCTATTTTTAACAAAAAGCTTTAACATTTAGTTAAAATTGTATAATTTTACGCACTTGCACAGGGTGAGTTATGCCCTTGTAGTTGAACTATAATTAAATACTATGCTAAAAAAGTTTAATTTAATTGTATTATACTTCTTTCTTTTTGTTGGGGGAGTATTTGCTCAAGATGGATCTGGTACGATCAAAGGAAAAATTACGGATGCAACTACAAATAAGCCTGCTATTGGTGTTCAGGTAATTTTGAAATTGAATGGTACCATGAAAGCAAGGGTTAAAACGGATGTTAAAGGTGCTTTTGGTTTTTACAATGTCGTTGCTGGTAAGTACGATATTGAATTAAAATTCCCTCCATATCCGCTTGTAACTGTCCAAGGAGTTTTAGTTAAAAGTGAAGGGGTAGTATTTTTAGATGACTTGAAAATGGGAGCGAAGGAGATAGTAATTAAAAAAACGCAACCCAAAATAAATCCTTCAGGTCCAACAGGTCAAACTATGACTAAAGAAGATATTAAAAATATTGCGACTCGTGATATTAACGATATGGCTGCAACTGCTGCTGGTGTAACTAAACAAGAGGGGAGTAGTGGAGTAAACGTTAAAGGAGAGAGCTCTGCGTCTACAATTACTTACGTAGATGGAATTAAAATGAGAGTTTCGCCTTCTATGCCAAAACGATCTTTGGAAGAAGTTTCTGTGATAATCGGAGGTATTCCTGCTAGTTATGGAGACGTAACTGGAGGTATTATTGCTATTACTACTAGTGGTCCTTCTTCAAGGATGTATGGTGGTTTAGAATTGGTATCTTCTGGTGTTTATGTTAAAGGTAAAGATATTAATGGATATGATGGTAAGGTATTTGGTTTAGACAAATATGGATATAACTTAATTGAAGGTATGTTATCTGGTCCATTAATTATGAAAAAGGATTCTGCTGGACTTAAAACAAATATACCATTAATGGGATTCTTGATTACAGCAAACTATACAAATGAGTTAGATAATTCTCCAATTGCATTTGGTGGAGCATATAGAGTTAAAAAAGATGTAAGAGATTATTTATTAGCAAACCCACTTCGCGTTCAACCTGATGGCCAAGTACCAGTAAGTAATGCATTGTTTTTAACAAAAGACGATTTTGAAAAAAATCCTTGGAGAATGAATGCATCAAATGCCGTTTTCTCCTCATCTGGAAAAATTGACTTTAGATTACCTAGAAATATGAACTTTGTAATAGGGGGGAATTTTTCTTATGCATATGGTAAATCGTATTCACGTACTACTTCATTGTTAAACTTTAGCAATAATGGTGATTACAACAGCACAAATTATAGTGTATATGCTAAATTTGGACAACGTTTTTATGCAAAAGAATCAAGAAATGATTCTGTTAAATCTTTAATTAAGTCTGCAGCTTATAACTTCATGGTTGATTATTCTAGCAATTCAGGTCAGACTTATGATGATAGATATAAATACGAAGCCTTTAACTACGGGCATGTAGGTACTTTCACAACAACCAGAATTCCTACTTATGGGTATGATTTAGCAAATTCAACAGCATATTTAAATGGGTACAGAGATATTTCAGTTGACTTTGTTCCAAGTGATAAAAACAGAGAATTAGCAGCAACAACAATACAGTATTACGATATGTATAAAGGTCAAGTGGCTGGACATACAGAAAATATAACACAATTACAACAAGGTAACGCTTTAATAAATGGAACAACTCCACAAGATGTATATGGTTTATGGGGTAATTTAGGAACGCCATATTCATCGATGGGTAAAACAAGTTTAGAACAGTTTCGTATAACTGGTAATGGTAGTGCTGTTATCGGTGATCATAATATTACTGTTGGTTTTGAATTTGAAAAAAGATGGGATAGAAGCTGGGCAGTTAATCCTATTTCATTATGGACGTTAGCTCGATTAAAAGCGAATTCTCATATTAACTTTGTTGGAACAGAAATTGATAATATTGAAATTACAGATGGTATCAAGAAAATTACATACAAACCTATTAATTCTTCATATGCTGCTTCGAATGGTGGTGCTTTTGGTGGAGAGGTAAATTCGGATGTTCAATCTTTCTTTGATTATAATTTAAGAAATAAATTAGGTTTAGCTGGTGGAGGAGCAAATAGTTCATACATTGATGTATTAAGTTTAGATCCTAATCTACTTTCAGTGGATATGTTTTCAGCTGATGAGTTATTAAATAATGGTAACTCATATATATCTTATTATGGGTATGATATTGCTGGAAATAGAGTTTCAGGAAACACTTCTATCTCAGATTACTTTACTTCCCCTGATGCAAATAACAATTACAAAAGAATGGTCGGTGCTTACCAACCAACGTATGTAGCTGGCTACATTATGGATAAGTTTGCATTTAACAAACTTGTTTTTAACGTTGGTGTTCGTGTGGATGTATTTGATGCAAATCAACCGGTATTAAAAGATCCATATTTATTATATCAAGCGAGAACTGTAAGTGAAGTAAAATCATTGATTTCTGAAAATAAACAAACTTATTCTTGGGCTACAATACCTTCTTCTGTCGGTGATGATTATGTAGTATATATTGATGATTTAAATAATCCAACTCAAATCACAGGATTTAGATCTGGTTCTCAATGGTATTCTTCAAATGGTAATCCTATCGATAAATCAACGGAAGTAAGAGGTCCTTCAGGTATTACACCTTGGTTAGTAAACCCGACTGACAAAGAGAAAAACAACATCACTTCTGATGCATTTAAAAATTATACAGCTCAAGTTAATGTAATGCCTCGTTTAGCATTCTCTTTCCCTATTGCTGAACAAGCAGCATTCACTGCTCACTATGACATTTTAACTATTCGTCCTACAAATAGTATTACACGTTTTGACCCAACAGATTATCAGTTTTTATCTACTACTTCATCACCTACTATTAGCAACCCAGGTTTAAAACCTAAACAAACGATTGACTATGAGGTAGGATTTCAACAAGTTTTAACTGAAAATTCCTCAATAAAAATTTCAGGTTTCTATCGTGAACAAAGAAATGATATACAATTAGTAAGAATCATTGATGCATATCCAAGTTCATATTCTACGTATGGAAACATAGATTTCGGAACTGTCAAAGGGATGACTGTTTCATACGATTTAAGAAGAGTAAATAATTTGAAAATGTTAGTGAACTATACATTACAGTTTGCTGAAGGTACAGGAGCTAACTCTTCTATAACTCAAAATGTGACAAGTATTGGTTATAATTTCCGTTATATTTTCCCTTATAGTTATGATATCAGACATCAGTTAAATATAGTAGCCGATTATAGATTTGAAGATAAACCAGATGGGAAATTTGATGGTCCTAAAATCCTAAGAAATTTAGGTATTAATGCAACTACAAATATATACTCTGGATCGCCATACACAGCGCAAGGAGGTCCTGCAACAACACAATACGTGGGTATGACAGGAACGGTTAATGGTTCTCGTTTGCCTTGGACTTATCGTTTGGATTTAGTTATTGATAAGAACTTTAAAAAGGTTATTAAATCAAAAGATGGTCAAGCAACAAAAGATAAGGACTTATATTTCAATGTATATGTAAGAGCAACAAATTTATTTAACCAAATGAATATTTTAGGTGTATATGCTGGAACTGGAAGTTGGAAAGACGATGGTTTCTTAGCAGCAGCACAAAATCAAAATTCTATTCAGAATCAGTTGAATGTTCAATCGTATATTGATTATTATACGATGGCTATTCAAAACCCAGGAAATTTAAGTTCACCAAGAACAGTACGTTTAGGTGTTAGAGTTGATTTTTAATTTAATACACAAATAGATAGTTATGAAATATTTATTATTAAGTGTAACATTTGCTTTTTATGTTTTAGGATTTTCTTATAACGATGAAAAGCCAGTAGCTAATCAAGCTAAAGTTTTGAAGGCTAATTGTACACCAAGTAATTCTAGGTTACAATTTCAGTACAATGATGTATCAGCTCTAATGGAGCCAGGAGGTTTAATGTTCTTAGATAGAGCTAATGGAAAATCTGCCTATGAGGTTCCTGCAGGTTCAGGTTCAACAGCAATCTATGCTGCTTCTTTATGGATGGGAGGTGTTGATGTAAACAATCAGTTGAAAATTGCTGCTCAAAAGTTTAGAGCTGGTGGTAACGATTTTTGGACTGGTCCCCTATCATGGAAGGATGGTATCGCTGGAGATTATGATCCATCAAAACCTGTTGGTGATGGTGCTGTAAGAAGTTATGGAGATGGTAATGTTTCACCTGAAACATGTAAAGCTTTTGACCGTTTCTTTACTATTAGAAAATCAGAAGTTATTCAGTTTATTTCTTGGTATGAATGTAAAGCTAAGAATGAATCTAATTGTGTTTCTCCTTCAAATGAAGTTTTAAATAGAATTTATGCTTGGCCAGCGCACGGAGATGTTTCGTTGTATCAAGATTATTATTTAGCTCCTTTTAAAGATTCGGACAATGATGGAAAATATGATCCTTTAAAAGGTGATTATCCATGGTATGATGATATCTTAGGTAGAGATGATATTAAATGTGGTTCGGATAGAAGAATTTCTTTATTTGGCGATGAAACGCATTGGTGGGTATTTAATGATAAAGGAAATATTCATACTGAAACAAATGGTGAACCAATTGGAATGGAAATTCGTGCTCAAGCTTTTGCTTTTGCTACTTCTGATGAAGTGAATAAAATGACATTCTATAACTATGAGATGATCAATAGAGGTACTCAAACTCTTTATAAAACTTATTTTGCTCAATATGTCGATAGTGATTTAGGTGGTGCTCCTGATGATTATGTTGGTTGTGATGTTACAAGAGGTTTAGGTTATTGTTATAATGGTGACTCATACGATGATGATTATAGAAATCAGAAAGGATATGGATCAAACCCTCCTGCGGTTGGGGTAGACTTTTTCGAAGGTCCATATCAGGATGCTGATGGTAAAGATAATGTTGGTCCCGTGTTTGGAAATGGTAAGTGGACTATTCCCTCTGTTGCTCAAGCTATAGAAGATAAAGGGATTGTTTACAGTGGTTTGGGTATTGGTTACGGAGATGGTATTGTAGATAATGAACGTTATGGTATGAAACGTTTTACGTATTATACTGGTGGCTAACAATCAAAGTGACCCTACGTTTGCTCCTCAGTATTATAACTATATGAGTGGTAAATGGAGATATGGTGATGATATGGTTTATGGAGGTAGTGGTTTCCCTGGAAGTAAAGGTTCTACTAAAGTTCATTCAGATTATATGTTCCCAGGAGATTCAGATACCTTGAATTGGGCTACAGCTGGTATTGATCCAGGTTCGAAAAAATGGGATGAAAAGTCATTTGGTAATACTCCAGGTGATAGACGATTTGTTCAATCAGCAGGTCCATTTACCTTAAGACCTGGAGCCGTAAATAATATTACAGTAGGTATTGTATGGGCTAGAAGTGCTGAGGGTGATGGTTCTGTTGCTGCTTTAAAACGTGCTGATACAAAAGCACAAAATTTATTCGACAATTGTTTTAAAATTCTTGATCCCCCAAGTGCTCCTAAATTAGAAATTCAAGAGCTTGATAAATCTTTAGTTTTAACAATTTCTAACCCTAAGACTTCTAATAACTATGGGGAAAAGTATGAAGAAGAAGACGTGAATATTCTTAAGACTTATAGTGATAGAACTTATAAATTTGAAGGTTATTTAATTTATCAGTTAAAATCGAAAGATGTTAAAGTTGATGAGTTAGAAAATTCTGATAAGGCTGCTTTAGTTGCAAGATGTGATATTAAAAATGGTATTAATAGAATTGTAAACTTTGAATTTGATGAAGAATTAGGTTTTGCTACTCCTGTTGAAAAAGTTGATAAATCAGGAGATCAAGGCATCAAACATTCTTTCTTAATCAGTGAAGATAAGTTTTCTAAAGCTGGAACTCTTGTAAATAATAAGACTTATTATTATGTTGCTGTTGCCTATGCATATAATAATTTTAAATCTTATATTCCTGATGAAGCAACATCATTAGATGGACAGAAAACTTCTTTTATTAGATCAAGAAATTCTTATGATGGTAGTACTATTAAAGCTAGTAGTGCAGTTCCTCACATGACTATTGCTGAAGATAAGGTGATAACTACAAGTTATGGTTCTACACCTGAAATTAAAAGATTAGATGGAAGAGGTAATGGAAACAGATGGTTAGAATTAACAGATGAGTCTAGATCTGAAATTTTAAAATCTGGTTTTGCTAAAGTTGTAAATTATAAAAAAGGAAAAGGTCCTTTAAATATTAAAGTAATTGATCCATTGATGGTTCAAGGAGGATATTATACTTGTAAATTTACAGGATATGTTAAAGATTCTTCTTTGAAGTATTCAAATTTCAACGGTGCAAATGTAGATAAAGCATCTTGGGTTATTTATAAATATGATAAAGAAGGAGGATCTATTCTTGATAGTGTTACTTCTGAATTAACTATTGCTTCTGATAATGAACAAATTATTCCAAAATGGGGAATTTCAGTTAATATTTATCAAACACAGTATTATTCAATGTTAAATTATGGAGCATCTGAAGAGTATGCAAGATTTACTGATCCAATTAGTCCAACCGTTTCAGATGTGAGTGTTTTATATTCAGATTCAACAAAAAAATGGTTGTCTTTCGTAAATGATGTTGATACATATGAGCCTGCTAACTGGATTCGTTCAGGTGACGATGATACAACAAAAGCTGAAAATGATCCTTCTTTATCTTGGAAAAATCCATACTTATATCCTTCTGAAATGTACAACGGATCCGGAGGAGGTAGATATTCTCGAGATCCAGATAGAAAATACAGCAAATTACTAGATGGAGGTATTGCTCCTCATGCTTTAGTTGGTTATCAATCTGATTTTATGCCTTTAGCATATCCATCCGTTTTAAATAATCAATTTGAAGCCAGAGAAATTAGTTCAATTTCTCGTTTAACTAGTGTTGATATTGTTTTAACTTCTGATACTTCTAAGTGGACACGATGTGCGGTAATAGAATTAGGTAGAAATACAAAATTAAATGAAGGTAATGCTGAACCTGGTACATTAAGAAACGCTTCAAGTGTTGATAAATTAGGTAATAAAATCTCTGGTTCTAAAGGTATGGGTTGGTTCCCTGGGTATGCAATTGATTTAGAAACAGGGGCTCGTCTTCACATGGCTTTTGGTGAAAATTCTAGTTTGACAACAGATAATGGTCGTGATATGATTTGGAACCCTTCTGATGTTATGTATGAATATAAATACAATAACACAACTGGTGAACAAGATTTATTACCTCACATGGGAGGACAACACGCTATCTATGTTTTTGGTTACAATGTACATGGTTATAAAACAGATTTAACACGAAATTGTCCTGTTTATGACGGAAAAAATAACTGGGTTTATGATCAATTTGTAAAAGCGTATGACTTGAAAAATACAAGTGTTGCTAAAAGTAAAGAAGTTTATAAAGATGTATATCAAAGTTTACAATGGGTTGCTTACCCATTATTGACTACAGATCAAAAAGTGTTAGCTTCTGATGTTATTTTGAAAGTTCGTGTTAACAAAGAATATGCAGATTTCAACGCTACTAAGTTGAATGATGGTAAGCCTATGTTTGGTTGGAATATGGATAAGATTGCTGCTCAAGTAGCTAGTCAAGACGCTAAAAAAGAGGCTCTTTCTTTAATTAATGTTGTTCCAAATCCTTATTATGCTTATTCAGCTTATGAAGCAACATCTAGTATTGAGAGATCTCAATTTGATACACGTGTGAAAATTACCAACCTACCTAGAAAATGTAATATTAAAATATTTAATTTGTCTGGTAAATTAATTAAATCGTTTAAAATTGATGTATCTAATGGTTATGATGATAACCCAAGACAAGTTACATCAATTGATTGGGACTTGAAAAATGCTCAAGGTATTCCAGTTGCAGGTGGTGTTTATCTAATTCATGTTGAAGTTCCTGGAGTAGGTGAAACAGTTATCAAATTCTTTGGTGGAATGCGTCAACCAGATTTAGAAAATATTTAAAATTTAAGTGATTGTTTATTATGAAAAACTTAAAAAATAAATTAATTATATCATTTGCAATTATTTTAGCATCTGGTTTTACATTCGCTGGGAATGAAGATAGAGTTGGTTCTGCTGGTGCAACTCAATTACTTGTAAATCCATGGGCACGAAGTACTGCATTTGGTGATGCTTCTATTGCTAATGCTTCAGGAATTGAATCATCTTATTTGAATATTGCAGGTTTAACAACAATTAGTAAATCTCAGATAAAGCTTAACCATACGAATTGGCTATCTTCAGCATCAATTGGATTTTATTCAGTTGGTTATGGTCAGAAATTAGATAGTAACAGTTTCATTGGAATTTCTGTTCAGGCAATGAGTTTTGGAGATGTTAATATCACAACTGTGGATAACCCAGAAGGTGGTATCGGTGTTTTTTCTCCGAGATCTAGTATTATTAATTTTGGTTATGCTCATTTATTTACTAAAAATGTATCAGGTGGATTAAATTTTAAGTTAGTAACTGAGTCTATTTCTAATTTATCTGCAACTGGTGTAGCTTTTGATGCTGGTATTAAATATACAATGGACAATGAAAAATTGAAAATTGGTATTACTTTAAAGAATTTAGGCCCTAAAATGAATTACAGTGGTGATGGTTTAGCAACTGAAGTTACTTATAATAGCACAGAAAAAACTGCAACTTTACAACAACGTACGCAGCCTTTTGAAATGCCATCGTTATTAAATATGGGTTTATCTTATGATTTCCCAATTGATTCTGTTCAAAAATTAACTACGATGTTCGCATTTACTGCCAATTCATTTTCAAATGATCAATATCGTTTTGGAGCTGACTATGCTTTTACAAAAAAAGATCTTGCTTTCAATCTTAGAGCTGGATATGTTTACGAGAAAAATATATTTTCAGTAGATAACAGAACGAATTCATTAACTGGATTAACTGCAGGTTTCTCTTTGGATTATAATGTTTCTAAATCAACTGCTATCGGATTGGAATACGCTGCACGCTTTTCTTCTCCTTTTGGTTTAATTCATACCTTTGGTACTACGATTGCTATTAAATAAATTTATATTTTGTTTTAACGGAAGAGAGTCTTAATGACTCTTTTCTTATTTTTTAAAGTTTATATTATGTCACAAGTTACTTATTATACTGAAGAAGGGTTAAAAAAATTAAGAGACGAATTACATGAAATGAAAACAGTTCTTCGTCCTCAGATTTCGGATCAAATTGCAGAAGCTAGAGATAAAGGTGATTTGTCTGAAAATGCAGAATATGATGCTGCAAAAGAAGCTCAAGGTTTACTTGAAATGAAAATTGCTAAACTAGAGACTATTATTGCTAATGCACGTATAATTGATGAATCTACAATAGATACCTCTAAAGTTTTCATTTTATCGAAGGTTAAAATTAGAAATATTGCCAATAAAATGGAAATGGAGTACACTATCGTTGCTGAAAATGAAGCAGATTTAAAAGCTAAAAAAATATCGATAGATTCTCCTATTGGTAAAGGGCTTTTAGGTAAAAAGGTAGGTGAAATTGCAGATGTTAATACTCCGAACGGGATTATTAAATTTGAAATTGTAGATATTTCAAGATAATATGGCTACGTTGTTTACGAAAATTGTAAATGGTGAAATACCATGTTTTAAAGTTGCTGAAAATGATCAATTTTTAGCATTTTTGGATATTAATCCACTTGTTAAGGGACACGTTCTTGTTATTCCTAAACTTGAAATTGATTATA
>JBILUY010000131.1:0-7445 GCA_044370735.1 Crocinitomicaceae bacterium
TTTGGTTCCCAAATAATGGCTGGTGTGTTTTTTAAGGTAGGTAAATTTCGTTCGAAAATATTTTCGGTAATGTTTAATGTAGCTCCCTCAAACCATTTAATATCTAATTTTTCAAAATCCCAAGATAGGACATTGTTCCATTTTTTCTTCCAAGTAAAATGAGAAGCGATTTCATCCCAAAATTGTTCAGGTTGATTTACACTTTTTTGATATTGTTGTTGATACTCCTCGAAAGTTTTGATTTTTAGTTCTTGCAAGCCCATAATTTTATCGTTGGATTTTAAAATAAATATACATTAGATTTTTCAATTTGTTGAATTGAATGGCTTACTCTATTTAAAATAATTGTTAAATCGTAAATCTTGTATATGATTTTCAGTCGATTATATTTTGTTTCTTTTCAAAAAGTGTTTCTAATTGTTTTTTAAGCCTAAAATAATCGTAAATTTGTCTACACTCGATGGTGAAAGAAAAGAAAATAGCAGTCATTGGAGGTGGTAGTTGGGCTACTGCACAAGTTAAAATTCTATGCAATACGCAAGAGAAAGTGTATTGGTGGATGAGATCAGATGAGGCTGTTAATCACATTCTTAAATTCAAACACAATCCAAAGTATTTACAGTCTGTTGAGTTCAATACAGATAAGTTAGTAGTTTCTTCGAACTTGGAGGAAATAATTAATGCTGCAAATTACATCATCATTGCAACTCCATCGGCTTTTTTAACAAAGTTATTTGAAAACGTTCCGAAAGATATCTTCCAAGGCAAAGTAATATTCTCTGCTGTAAAGGGTATTATTCCTGAATATAATTCAATACCGGCACGTTTTATACATAAATCTTTTGGAGTACCTTATTCCAAAATTGGTATTATTTGTGGACCTTGCCACGCGGAAGAGGTAGCGTTAGAGCGTTTATCTTATTTGACAATTGCTTGTCAAGATGAAGTGATTGCGAACACAATGGCCAGAGCATTAGCGTGTCGATATATTAAAACAACAGTTTCTGACGATTTATTTGGAACAGAGTTTTCAGCGGTATTGAAAAACGTATATGCTGTAGCATCAGGTATTTGTGCAGGATTGGGATATGGTGACAATTTCCAATCAGTATTAGTATCCAATGCAATACAAGAAATTGAAAACTTTATTGACGTTGTTCACCCAATTCACCGTGATGTAAAATCAAGTGCATATTTAGGTGACTTATTAGTAACTGCTTACTCTAAATTTTCTCGTAACCGTACTTTTGGTTTTATGATTGGAAAAGGGTATTCTGTGAAAAGTGCTCAACTTGAAATGGAAATGGTGGCTGAAGGCTATTATGCAGTGAAATGTTTAGTTGAAATCAATAAAAAATTCAACGTAGAGATGCCTATTATTCAAGCGGTTTACAATATCGTTTACGAAAAAATCTCTCCAGTCATCGAGATGAAAATCCTAGCGGATAAACTTTCTTAATTTCTAATTTTACAATTTGCAATCTTCTAATTTGCAATTTTTCAATCTGAAATCTAAAACTGACTTTCCACTTTTCTCTTTTTCCTTTCAACTAAATACTTTCTGCCATAGTGAGTTAATATTGCTGCACCACTACCAACAAGAGCTCCAACCAAAACATCCGAAGGATAATGCACTCCCAAATACATACGTGAATATCCAACGCCGCTTGCCCAAACATAAGCTGGTACATATACATACCAACGTGGGTAATTCAGAGTTAAAGCTGTTGCTACATTAAATGCCATACTGGTATGACCCGAAGGAAAAGAATAAGATCCTCCTGTGGAGTATTTTATAATATCATAAGGGTAAGTTTTAAATGGTCTATCGCGTTTAAATCCTAACTTCATGGATGTAGTAATCATTGAGGAGATGATTTGAGAACTTGCAATCATTACTCCGTTGTATGCCTGATGTTTATCTCTTTTAATCAAGGCGTAACCCCAGATTGATATCGGAACTGCGACTGCCATTGGAGTAATACTTTCAGATAAAACTGTCATCGCCTTTCCGCCAGTAGGTGTATAACTGTGATTAATGTCTCTTAATAAATTAACATCCCAATTTTGAGCGGATGAGCAAAAATGAATCCCAACAATTATTGTTAGTATTAGACTAAATTTCTGAAGGTTGATTATCATAAATTAGATGTCTATGTGGATAAGGAATTTTAATATCGTACTGTAAAAATAAACGATTGATTTCCAATCTTATTTCTGACTTATAATTATTAATATCCCACGTGTTATCACACCAAAATAACAATTCCATTTCCAATCCATTTTCACCAAAATTGCGTAAACGAACTTGAATAGGTGAGTTTTTCTTCACTTTTGGATGACTTAATGCTGCTTGTCTTAATAAGTTGCTTACCAAATCAGTATCTGTTCCATATTGGACAGTTACAAAAATGGTAGATCGAGTTAGTTCGTTATTTTGGCTCCAATTTTCTACATATTCTTGGGTTAATTTTGCATTTGGTATTATGAAAACATTCCCTTCACGTGTTTCAATTTGAGTACTTCTTACGTTGATTTTTAATATTTTAGCAAAAACAGGTTCTTTGAATTTTGAATCTCTAATTTCGACAATGTCTCCAATTTTGATTGTTCCTTCAAAAAGAAGTACTAATCCCGAAAACATATCTTTAAATACCTCTTGAAAAATAAAACCAATCACGGCTAACATTGCCGCAGAACCAGTCAATAATAAGGAAATATTAATTTCGAAAAGGTTTAAACTGAAAAGAATAGAGAATATGTAAATCGCATATTTTGTTGTTTGTACATAAATATATTCCGTGCTTGGATTGAAACTTTCTTTTTGTCTAAACTTTTTATTGTAATAAAGTTTCATAAAGTTCACAGACATTCTTGCTGCAAAAAATACACCTATTACAATGATAATCTGAAAGAAAGATATATTTGCTTGTTTTGATTCTACGATTTTATAATTCAAAAAATCAGTAAATGAAACGTGATTATTGTTGATTTTAAAACTTAAAATAGAAATATAAGCAGCAATAAAATAAACACTTTGGCTTGATAGTTTTAATAACGTCGTTTTTCTCCCTTCAAGTTTTATATTATTGTCAATCAAGTACTTTTTTAATGATTGGTGAATGACACGACTTAAAATAAAGGCAATGGAATAAATAATGGTTAATGCCAATAAATTCCACATGCATACTTTATAAGGTCCTAATTCAAATAACGTTTCACTCATATTTTTACAAAATAGTTCTACCTAGTGCTTTGGATAAAACGGATTTTACTTGTTCTAATTTTACTTGCTCCATTAATAACAAACTGATCGATGAAAATTCTTCGTCATCTGCAGGATTTAATTTTGCCATTTCAATTTGTATCTCGTGAATTCGCTTCATAATGCGACTCATTTTAAAATGGTAAATAGAGGTTAAAACTGCATCAGCTAATTTATCAATCTCGTAATTTGTTTCTATGTTTTTCTCTTTAAGCCAATTGTGACTTAATTCATATGCTTCGTTTTCTATATCGGAAACCAATTTCACAATTTCCATATCTGAAGATTTTAGAAAATGGCTTGGCTTTAAAAATCTTTTTTCCTCTGCTAAACACGTATTTACCTCATTAAAAAGACGTTGATAAACAGGGTTTTCAAAAAACATTTGGTCTCTATGAATTTCTGCACAGATAAGCTCGGTAACCGATGTTTCAATTTTTGTCTTTTGCTGAAACTCATTCATTAAATCAATTTCTACTGCTAACACACCATATTTTACTAGAATACGTATCAAATCATATTCTGCGTGCTCTAATCCTGTATAAGGTTTTGAACGCGGAGTTTCAGGGGTAGAACTTGTTGTGTTTGTCCCTGCAGATTCATACGAAGGAACTTCCTCTATCGGAGGTTGTTCTTGGGGAGCAGCAGTTGGTTGTTGTTTAGCAAGTTGATTTTTACGTAATTTAAATAGCTCTTGCTGAATGATATTGGCATCAATTTCAAAACGTTTTGAAATCTCTTGAGAATAAACCGAACGACTAATTTCATCTGGAATCAATGAAATCGAGTGAACAATATCATGAATTAATTTAGATCGTTGGATAGGATCTTGTACCCCATTTTCGCCCAATAATATTTCCGCCTTGAAAGAAACAAAGTCTTTCATATTGGATTTAATATATTGATCTAATGCCTCTGAACTTACTTTTTTCGAATACGAATCTGGATCATCGCCGTCTGGGAATAATACAACGCGTACATTTAATCCTTCCTCTAAAAGCAAATCAATACCACGGAAGGAAGCTTTAATCCCTGCAGCATCCCCATCGTATAAAATGGTAACGTTTTGGGTATAACGTCGAATTAATTTGATTTGGCCTTGTGTTAATGACGTTCCAGATGACGAAACAACATTCACAATACCAGCTTGATGCATGCTGATGACGTCTGTATATCCTTCAACTAGATAACAGTTGTCGTATTTGATGATATCACCCTTGGCATAATACAAACCATATAAAATGTCACTTTTGTTGTAAATGACACTTTCAGGTGAATTGAAATATTTGGCAATTTTTTTGTCTGCCAATAAGGTTCTTCCTCCGAATCCTAAAACACGACCAGAAACGGAATGAATAGGGAACATTACACGACCTCTAAAGAAATCAAAATGCCTGTCATCTTTAGATTTGACAAGACCAATTTTTTCTAAATATTCGAGTTTGTAGCCCTTTTTTAGTGCACTTTCTGTAAAATCATTTCCCTTATCAAGACAATAACCGAGTTGAAATTTCTCGATAATATCCATGCGAAATCCACGCTCGATGAAATAGTTAAGCCCGATTGCTTTCCCTTCATCTGTGTTGTGCATATTTTCAACAAAATGATTTTTTGCAAATTCATTGATGATGAAAAGGCTTTCTTTTTCAGTGACTTGTGCTAATTCTTCAGCGGTGGGTTCGCGTTCCTCTGGTAAGGTAATGTTGTATTTATTCGCTAACCATTTAAGAGCTTCAGGGTAGGAGTAATGTTCTTTTTCCATCAGGAAGGTTACAACCGAACCTCCTTTTCCAGTAGAAAAACATTTAAAGATTTGTTTTGCAGGTGATACAACAAATGAAGGTGTTTTTTCATCAGTGAATGGACTTAATCCTTTCAAGTTTGATCCTGCCCTTTTTAAGTGTACAAATTCCCCAATTACCTCTTCAATACGAGAGGTTTGCATTATTTCATCAATAATATGCGGAGGAATTCTTGACATTATGGCTTACTATAGTCTTTGATTGTATCTAATTTTCCGTTTTCGTCGTACATTTTCCAAATACCTACTTCTTTGTCATTTTCGTATTCACCGAAATAATGTAACGTTCCGTTTGGATATTTAGCGAAAGAGGCACCATGTTTTTTGCCATGTTCGTAATGTGCCGAGCTTAATTCAACACCAGTTTCACTGTAAAAAGTCCATTTCCCATGTCGATTTCCCATGTTATCCTGCTCTCCTTGAAATTTGATTTGTTTCCTCCCTGGATAATATTCTGTGAAAACACCATTTTTAATTTCAACAAGAGATTCAACTTTCTCTTTCTTTTCAGTTGTTTGTTCTTCCGTATTTTCTCCTCTGGAACATGCAAATAATGTTAGGGATACAATTAGTACCAAGCTAAATTTCAACATCATACCTTTATTTTTTACGTTCAATAGAATAATTTACTAATCCAATTAAAGCTTTTTTGGCTGGTGAATCAGGAATGTCTTTGATTAACTCCAAAGCTTCTTCTTTCAAAGCGTGCATTTTTTGTGTAGCGTATTGAATTCCACCTGATTGATGAATCAAAGAGACCGCACGTTTTACATATTTTTTATCCTCATTTTTGTTTTTTACAATGTAAATCAATTCTTTACGGACTGATTTATCACTGTTATTTAAGGCATAAATTAATGGCAAAGTCATTTTGCGTTCACGAATATCTAATCCTGTAGGTTTTCCAATATCATCGTAATCACCATAATCAAAAATATCGTCCTTGATTTGAAAAGCTAATCCTACTAATTCACCAAATTTGCGCATATCCGCTGCTTGGTCTTCACGATCTACAGAAGCGCTAGCAGATTCACAAACTGTTGCAATTAACGAAGCCGTTTTTTGACGAATGACCTCAAAATATACTTCTTCAGTGATGTCTAGTTTTCTTGCTTTTTCGATTTGTAACAATTCACCCTCACTCATTTCTCTTACTGCTCTTGCTACAATTTCTAACACACGAATATTCTTGTTTTCAATAGAAAGTAATAATATGCGTGAAAGCATATAATCACCAACTAGTACTGCAATTTTGTTTTTCCATAGCGCATTGATTGAGAAAAATCCCCTACGTTCATTGGCGTCATCGACAACATCATCGTGTACTAAAGTAGCCGTATGTAATAACTCAACCAAGGTAGCTGCTTGATATGTTTTTGCATTAACTTCTCCTAGCATTTTAGCTGTGAGAAACAAAAACATTGGACGCATTTGCTTTCCTTTGCGTTTGATGATATAATGGGTAATCTTATCTAAAAGAGGAACTTTTGATTGTAGATGAGACTTGAAATGAAGTTCAAATTCTTTCATTTCTGCCTCTATCGGCTGCATTATTTCATCTACGGTCATCATATATGCAACAAATATAAGAGATACTTTTTGACATGGAAAATTATTCTTTCAAATATTAAGATAGAATCCTCTTCCTTTGATGAAAAAATGCTATCTTGTAGTTAGTTTCACTCTTTGTTGGGGTCTTGACAGATCGAGAGTGTACAAATAAAACGAGGTGTTATGGAAAATAAACAACATAAAGCAACAAAAACCTCCAATGTTTGGTTGAAATTTTCGTCATTAGGTTTACAAATGGGTTTGACAATTTACCTGTGTAGCTTGTTAGGAACCTGGTTAGATAAAAATCACCCAAGCGATATATTTGCCTACAATAAAGTGCTAACTTTGTTCGCAGTTTTTGGTTCGACCTATTCGGTTATCCGACAGGTTATTAAAATGTCTAACGAAGATGATGCAAAAAAGTAGTTTGGTAAAAAGAGTGTTGGTTTTTAATGGTATTATTGTTGCTATAGCCGTATTAATGGCTGTACTTCAGTCTGTTTTTTTTAATTGGAACTTGCCATTTTCCGAGGTTTCTCTCTATGTATTTTTTGGAATCTCCTCCATTTTTATTGTGACAGGAATTGAATTACTTTATACTATTATGCCAAACAATGCAGGGTATGCATTTTTAGTTGGAATGTTCGTGAAAATGGGATTGTTTATGATGATTTTTTATTCTAAAATGCTTGAGATTAAAAACATTCATTTTTCTGATAAAATTTTTATTCTTGTTCCGCTATTCGTTTTCTTGTTTTTAGAGACCTTGGTGGTGATAAATCTATTGATGCAAAAGACAGACAAACAATAAAAAAAGTTTTTTAT
>JBILUY010000098.1:0-9325 GCA_044370735.1 Crocinitomicaceae bacterium
GTCGAAGGTTTGAAATCCACGTTGGGCAAGAATTTTTGCAAAATGATGAGGTATGCTTAAAGCGTTTTGTATTGTTTCAATTTCGTTGTTTGTAGGTTGCGGTAACAAATTCCAAATTTTCGCCATATGTATAGATTGATTTTTTATTTAAGTTAATCAAAAATGAAAGAATAGGAATGTTTTGGGAGAAAATTTAGTTGAAATCGGTCCGATGAATTACACCCAAAACGAAAATTATTATGATATTTTTCGTTTCTATACGAGAAATATTATGTTTTTTCTCGTTTTCATACGAAAATTATTATACTTTTGATTAAAATAAAAACAAAATGATTACAAGAAATATTCTACATAAAATTGAAAAAGAATTATTTACAGGTAAATCTATTTTGATTTTAGGACCTAGACAAGTAGGAAAATCAACCTTAACAGAATTAATTCTTGAAAAAACGACTGTGCCACACGTTATTTTTAATGGAGACGATGCGGATGTAAGAGAGTTATTTAAGAATATGAATGAGTTGAAATTAAAACGACTTTTTCGTGATGCAAAGTTGGTGATTATAGATGAAGCACAACGTATTGAAAATATTGGATTGACCTTAAAAATTGGTGTTGACAAATTAAAAGAGGTACAAATTATTGCTACGGGTTCCTCTGCGTTTGAATTAGCCGAGGAAATAAATGAACCTTTGACTGGTCGTAAATGGGAACATTTGCTTTTGCCTTTTTCGTTTGAAGAAATGGTCAATAAACACGGATTGTTAACAGAGAAACGATTACTTAATGAACGTTTGGTTTTTGGTTATTATCCAGAAGTGGTAAATAATCCTGGAAACGAAAAGAAGATACTATCCATTTTATCAGATAGTTATTTATATAAAGACGTATTATCTCACCAGAAATTAAAAAAACCGGATGTTCTTCAATCATTATTGAAAGCCCTAGCGCTTCAAGTGGGGAATGAAGTTTCGTACAATGAATTAGCAAAGACGATTGGAGCAGATAAAGAGACAGTTGAACGTTATATAGATTTGCTTGAAAAAACGTATGTCGTGTATCGATTAACTGCTTTTAGTCGGAATGTACGCAATGAGTTAAAAAAGAGCCGTAAAATTTATTTTTATGATAACGGTATTCGCAATGCAATCATAGGTAATTTTTCGCCTGTTGAGTTACGCACAGACGTAGGTGCATTATGGGAAAATTATGTTATCAGTGAGCGATTAAAATACCTTCAAAAAAATGATTTTTATGGTTTTCGATATTTTTGGCGAACAACACAACAGCAAGAAGTTGACTATTTAGAAGAACAAGATGCTGTATTAAAAGCCTTTGAATTTAAATGGAATAGCACGAAAAAACATAAAATACCTAAAACCTTCACAGACGCTTATCCAAACGCTGAAACTTTTATTATCACACCTGAAAATGTAGAAGAGTTTTTGATGGATTAATCTCTTTTTATTTTCGTACTTTTAATTTCCTAATCTAACCCCTATGCCAATCCAAAATTCCAAACGTGAACGTCATTTTTTGAAAGGTCCTTCTTCTCGATGGAGTGAGTTGACACACGTATTGCAGATTACGGCAGAGTTTATTCGTGGATTTAGAAAATTACATTTTGTAGGACCGTGTATTACTGTTTTTGGTTCGGCTCGGTTCAAAGAAGGGCATCCGTACTACGAACAAGCGCGTGAATTTGGGCGTGAAATTGTAAAGTCAGATTTTGCAGTGATGACAGGTGGTGGACCCGGAATTATGGAGGCTGCCAATCGCGGAGCAAAAGAAGCAAACGGTTTTTCTATCGGGTGTAACATTGTCTTACCGATGGAACAACACCCCAATCCATACTTGGATATTTTATTGAATTTCAATCATTTTTTTGTTCGTAAGGTGTTGTTAATCAAATATTCGTATGCCTTTGTTGTTTTACCGGGTGGCTTTGGAACTATGGACGAATTGTTTGAGGTAATCACGTTAATTCAAACGGATAAAATCAAAAAATTTCCGATTGTATTAGTCGGGAAAGACTATTGGCAACCGCTGATTGAACAACTACACTTAATGGCTTCCGAGCAAACAATCAATATCAATGATTTGGAATTATTAAAGATTACCGATAATGTGCAAGAAGGGATGGAGCATATCAACCAAATCATCCAAGAACGCTTCGAACAAAATCAAGCATACCGCCCGAAATGGTGGTTTTTTGAAGGGAGAAAATAGGTCCTCCCCCTTAATCCCCCTCCGAAGGGGAAACAAGATTACCGCACTTTTTTAAATTTTTTGAGGGCTTTCGTCCTCTCCCTTTGGAGGGAGATACAGAGGGAGGAAAAGACTTTGCTTAATAATAAATTAATCCCCATTTTTATAAATATCTTTGTTAACCTAACCCAACAAGTATGACCCAAAACGAACAAACATTAAAACAACGCCACGAAAAATTTATCCAAACTATTTGTGCAAACGAAAAAGTATATGCCTTGGAAGGAGAAGATGGTTTTGCTACTTCTTATTCTAATGAGTTAGAAGACGAAGATGGTAATCCGTTAGAAGTTCTTTGTTTTTGGTCTGATAAAGCGGGTGCGAATGCGTGTATTCATTCTGAATGGACTGGTTATCAAATTACAGAAATCCCTTTGGCTGAATTCCTTGAAAATTGGTGTATCGGAATGAGTAACGATGGTTTGCTCGTTGGAACAAATTTTGACCGCAATCTTTTCGGGTATGAGGTTGACCCACTTGAAATCCTTTTGGAGGTTCTAAATGAACTTGAAGAAACGAACAAACAAATTCAACTTGCTCACTTTGAAAGTTTAGAAGCGTTTGAAATCCAAGTCAGAAACGCGATAGAGTTTGAGGAGGAGTGATTTTTGTGTCACCTCCCCTGCCCCTCCTCAAGGAGGGAAGACAATAAGATATAAATAAAGAAATTGTATTCTGGTTTCCCTCCTTGAGGAGGGATTAAGGGAGGTGATAATCTAATTTATTCAATAAAATCGTTTCTATTAAAAGATATTTTTCACTAACTTTTAGTAGAAAACGATGCATTCAAACAATCATTACAACAAAAATTTAAAGCAATTTGCTCAAGAATTAAGGACACAAAGTGTTTCTAAAGCAGAAAAGAAAATTTGGAAATCCATATTATCTAAAGAACAATTAGGTGAACGTTTTATCAGGCAAAGACCAATTCATAATTATATAGTAGATTTCTTTTGTCCAAAACTTGGAATAATTATTGAAATCGATGGAAATTCGCATCTAAATAAAGGTGAATATGATTTTTATCGTGAAGAGAAATTAAAATCTCTTGGTTATGTAATAATTCGCTTTACTGAAGGCGAAGTTTTAAATCAATTAGACGAGGTTTCGAATAAAATTAGTCACGTGATTTATTGTTTGAATGAAAGAGGTTAATAGAGGTCACCTCCCTATGTCCCTCCTCAAGGAGGGAAGACGATAAGACGTAAATAAGTAAATAAGTTGTATTCTGGTTTTCCTCCTAGAGGAGGGGTAGGGGAGGTGACTTTTTAACACAATTATAAAAATGGAAAAGTATAAGTTTTATTCTATTTCTTTCACATTTAAAATTTTAGCACTGGCTTTTTCAAAATAAGTTGGAATAGTAATTTCTAATTTAACTCTTGATGATATTTTTTTACCATTAAATTTATAAGGTAGCCAATCTGACATTTTTTGAATAGTTTTAATAGCCTCTTTATCAAAATTTTCAGCAACGCTTTTAACTATTTTAATATTTGATAATTTACCATTTGCCTCAACGATGAATTCAACTATTATTTTTTGATTGGCATATTTCTTACTTTTTTTAGAATAATTCTTTTGTATATATTCATTTAGATTTTCAGAGCCTTTATGATATTCTGGCCACTCATCTACTACTTCACCTAATATAAAGTTTTCTTGGGAAATTTCTGTCTTTTTATCGATTAACGTATCATTTTCAATGGATTGATTATCAATTTTACTTTTTAATATATTAGTACTTGATGAATGATTATTTGAAGTTGAATGAGATATTTTATTATTTGCTTTTTCTTCTTTTTTATTAGTATTATTTGTCTCTTCTTTCTTTTCTATTTTTCCGACTGTTGTTTCGTGTTGTTCTTGTTTGATTTCTTCATTTTTATCCATATTACACCCCGTAAGCATCATACCTGCTAATAAAGTAATTGCCAATGGAATTTGATGATTTGGATATCTTTTTTTGATTTTATGTAGGGTAACAATAATATCTTTTCGAGTAAAGTCTAATTGAGAGGGTAAAATTCTACCACACGTTTTTTTCCCTTGATTTTCGAGAAGATACTCCACTATTTCCTGTCGAGACGATTTAGTAAAGTCCATCACGTCTTTTGTACAAACTTCACAAAAGCGGGAGACTAAACCGATTTTCATTTTATCCCAATCTTCTGAACAAGGTGTATTTATGTTAAATTTCATATAACTATTTAACGAGTATAGTTGTTATTTATTGTTTGAATGTAAGAGTTTAAATTAGTCACCTCCCCTGCCCCTCCTCAAGGAGGGAAGATGCAAGACATTTTAACTCCACAAAAAACGTCGTACCAACCCCTTGTTTTGTTTCGAACCAAATTTCGCCACGATGTTGTTCGATGATTTGTTTGGTCATTGCTAATCCAAGTCCGGTGCCTGTCGTTTTGGTGGTGAAATACGGAACAAAAATCGAGGCTTGTGCTTCCTCGGAAATACCTGTTCCGTTGTCTTCGATGGAAATCAACCAAGTGTCTTCTTTGCTTTGTAAACGGATGTTTATTTCCCCATTTTTATCTTGTGGAATGGATTGAATAGCGTTTGTAATCAAATTGTTAAATACACGTAACAACAAATCTTTATCTCCTGAAATATAGGCTTCGGATTGTTCTTTTTTGAAAGTAATTTGCACTTTGTCTTCTTGTCTGAAAACGGTAATTACGCTTTCTAACAGGGAAACTAAATCCAAGGATTGTTCGTTTGCTTTGGGTAGTTTGGCGAAATTGGAAAATTCTCCGGCGATTTTAGCCAAGGCATCTATCTGCTCGATGAGTGATAAAGTCACACGGTTCAGTTGCTCTTTTGAAATCGGTTGCTCCGGGTCGTATATGCGTTGTAATTGTTGTAAACTCAATTTCATCGGCGTAAGTGGATTTTTAATTTCGTGCGCCACTTGTTTCGCCATTTCACGCCAAGCACTTTCTCGTTCGCTTTGAGCGAGTTTTTGCGTTGTTGTGGCTAATTCCTTCAATTTGGTATTATAATCCTCTACAAGCGCTCCAATTTCGTCTTTTGCGCCATAATGAACCGGTTTGTTGTATTTTCCTAATTGTAGGTTAGAGAAACTTTGGCGTAAAGCACGCAAGGGTGAGGTAACCCACGTTGAAACGAATAAGGCAAACAAGACAGATAAGGCAAGCAATAAAATAGAAACGTTCATAATGGCCTCCAAGAATTGCTTGATTTGAAACTCGACCCCTTGTTGTTGTCCAAAGTGCTGTAAGTTGATAAAGGCTAACAAATTTCCTTCGTTGTTGTACAATGGAAGATAAGCGGATAAGAATTGTAAGTTACCGATGGTTTCTTCGTGGATGTATTCCGATTTTCGAAACTGGTTTAACTCAAAAAGCGCTTTTGGATTAATTTGTTCGGAAAGCAATCCGATGTTAAAAATTTTTGGTCTCGAACTGGCTAATAAAAATCCTTGTTGGTCATACATATTGATATCGGTCACGAAAACCGAAGCCAATTTTTGTAATACATATTCCAACGCATCTCCATTTTGCTCAATCGTTAAATCCGTTTTCGAACCATATTTTTGTTTCATATCACGTTCCAAGGATCGGATTTTTTCCTTAATCATATCGTTGGTGTATTCTTTGTATTGGTTGGTCACGAATGAACCACTACCCAAACCGAAAACCAAGAGTGTGACAAACACTAATCCGATGAGTACAATTTGAATTCGGATGGCGAGCGAAAATTGTTTGAAATAGAAAAGTTCTTTCCTACGACGAATTGAAAGTGGAATGAGTAAGAACAATCCGAAGAAACTAAAAAGGTATGAACAAGACGTGAACCAATGCAACGCACTTGTGTTTGGAATGGACAAAACGATGAGGTCTAAATAATTTTTTCGAAGCAGGTAATGGTTGTATCCTCCGTTGTCAAAATAGCCGTCACGAATGGGGGTGTTATTGGTCAATCCAAAGTCGTCAGAAGGGTATGAAAATTTACCGTTGTGACTGACGAGTTTTCCGTCATAATATTTTGCGATGGAATATTTTTCGAGCGGTTCAATCACGTTCGCTTCACCCGAAACAAGGAGACGAGGGAACCCAATTTTCTCTGGAATTTTTTTCGATTTTAATGCACAGTATAAAGTTCCAATCGTATTTTCATCGCGATTTTTTATATCCATTCGGATGATATAACTGTACTGCGAAGTGTAATCTTTAATGTAAAACATTCGTCCATCCATCTCCGAAGGAAGACTATGTCGGTTGATAATGACCTCTAATTTTTCAAAATTATTTGACTGAATTTCGTTGTAATTTATCAATGAATTTTTGGAGTTATCATAGAGGTAAAATTCGATGTCATACCGTTCCCAAAAACCATTAAAAAAACGTCGCTCCATATTCTCCTTAAATTCGGAAATTCCCAAGCGATTTTTTTGTTCTAAAATATACTTCAAATAATTTTCTTCATCGATTTTTTTGGACAAGGTTAAGAATTCAATTTCGGAAGAAAGGTCCTGGTCAGATGCCATCCGTTTGGCTAAAAGTTCGCGTTCGGTATTTTCTTTTTTGGTATGAAAAACTTCGAGGTTCAAGGCGACGAAAAATGAAAACAAGAAAAGTAAAAACACCCCATATCCGAAGGCAATTTTTTCTCCCTGTCGGAAAGTAAAATATATAATCAAAAGTGAAATGAGCGACAATAATAAGAGGAGTAAAATTTGTTGGTTCCCGAAAGTCATATCGAGTAAAATGCATCCCAAGGTTGCCCCTAACCAAAATAAAAACACGGTCGTTTTTTGTGTTCCTTGTTCGATTAAAAGTAGGAGGGTATTTCGCAAAAATTGAACGTATGCAAAAAACAAAAGTCCCATCGAAACGAAGGTCAAAAAGGAGTAGAAATTTAACTCAAAAAGGTTTTCAATTTTTAACGGAATATTTGAGTTTTGAATTAAACCTCTGAATACTTCCCCTAAAAAGAAGGAATATAAAATCGCAAAAATCAACAATAAAATCCCTTGCCATTTTGTAATGAATTTTACATTAAATCGCTTTATATAATTAATAATTGCGAAAATCAACCAAAAAACAATGATACAATGTAAAATGAATTCGGCAAAATTCGGCGCCCATTCGGAATTTGAAAACAGCGTTGGGTCAAAAGCAGTAATCCCTTTTAGAAACACAAACCAGTGCCATTTGATACTCGCATATCTTGCTAAAATTACAGTTGAAATCAATCCCCAAAACAGGGTGCGATTTAATCTTTTTTGAAATTGATAAAGGGTAAAAAATGCGACACAAAAGAACATTAAAAAGGAGCAAAAAAGGAGGTCGCTATCGAGGGAAGAAATGGTTTGGTTTGGTTGAACGTACCACGCAAAAAGTAATTTTTTATCTTTCGAATAAATCGGATATGCGTTGTCTTTTTCCAAAATTATGTTTGCTCGAAAGGGCAAAAACAACTCAGGATTGTATGTGTTTTTTAAGTGTAAATTTTCGTATGGATAGTCTTTTTTGATTAAAAAACTACCTACTAATTCCACATTTTTTACCCTCAAAATTTTGGCGAAATACCATCCATTTTGGAGGTGAACGATGCCTTCACTTGGGTAGTGAAAATCCGAAAATCGAGAAACTGGAAGTTGATTTGTGTTCCAAAAAAGCAACGAATCGTTGCGATAAATATGCAGAAAAAAACTGTTTTCTTCGAGGTCTTCTCGGTTCAAAATCGAGATGTTTTTATCCGAAAAATGATGTTTTTTATAGGCTAAAAATTGGTCTAATTCGTCAATTTTTTTTCGAAATTTTTCTTGATATTTTTCAATTTCTGGAGAGAAATCTGAACGAAAAACAAACTGATTATGGGTCAAAAAAATCACAAACGAAATTGCTGTTGCAAACAACAATCCATATTTTTTTATCACGTTTTGAAATTTCGACATTATATAATTAAACGTGATTTTTTAAAATTAGTTTCAAGAGGTGAAGGTGATTTTTGTTAACGAAATTTTACTTAAAAAAAAGAGTTTGTTTTTGACTTCCTCCCTTGAGGGAGGACAGAGGAGGGTGACATACTTTTTTATAGATTGAATTAAAAAATAGAGTTATAAAAACACAAAAAAATCAGTCCAAATTTGAACTGATTTTTTGATTACTATTTAATCAAATTATTTTTTTGTTTGATACTTATTTAAAAAGTAACCTTTAAAAAAAAGGAATAAAAATCTAAACCAGAAAATAAGAGATATTGCACCAGTAATATCACCTAATATTTTATATTGGGCAATTTTTAAAATAAATGTAAAAACTGTTGAAACAACAACAATTATTAATGAAATTTTCATTGATTTTTTCATTTTACCTATTAATAAGTCTTATAACTATCTGCTTTAATAGTACAATATGCAACAGCAAGTAATGCTGGAGCTGGTGTTGCATACCATGCGGCACACCCAATAGGACCATCACAAAAATCGTTATAAACCCAATCAAAACATCTTCTAAATGCTTTGTTATAAGTTAAAGGTTGTTTAGTAACTTGTGCTGCTTTTTCAGATTTAAAATTTCCATTATCAATATCGTGAATGATTGTACCATTAATATCTGTATAAATCATAAATCCATCACCAGTAATTGTATCAACTTTGTTTTCTACTATTACGGCACCTGTAAAGTCTATTGGATTGTTTGTATCATTTACATCAAAAGACACAATTAATGATTTATTAGAATTAGATTTAAAAGGAATTAAATAGGAAACTTGCTCATATTTACCCCAGTTTACCTTAACAACATTTGCTAAATCTAATTCTTTAATAGTATTTTGAGAATTTGATAAACTATCTAAATTTTTATTTGTTCTTAAAGGAACATTATCAACTAAATTTGTTGTATCGATTGATACAAAACCAAATTTGTCTTGCAATTGAGAAATCGATGGCGCATTAACGGCATTTTCAATTTTCTCTGTTTTTAAATCGTTTTTTTTACAAGCTGTAAAAAACATAACTGTAGAGGTTAAAATTACCCCCCCCCCTAATAAAAATAACTTTTTCATATAA
>JBILUY010000183.1:0-5153 GCA_044370735.1 Crocinitomicaceae bacterium
GTACTGAAATTTTTACTCTTGATAAGGAGGAAATAGCGATTGTTGATGTAAAATTATTAGATAATCCCAAGAGAAGTTTCTCTGTAAAAAAGAATAAAAATAATTATCAGGTTAAAGTAGGTGGTAAACTACTGAAATCACTTGATACATCTATGGCAATTACTTATTTAAATAATTATAAGAAAATTCATTTTGAAAATGTGAATTATACTCTTACTCAAAAACAGGTTGACTCTATTAAAAAATCGAAACCTTTTTGTTCTTTGAGTGTGAAAGAAATTTCTGGAAAATCAAGACTTTTAAAAATGTATCGTATCCCTTTTGAGAAAAAAACAGAAGATATATTTGGTGATACCGTTTCTTATGATCAAGATAGATTTTGGTGTTTATTACCAAATGGAATGTTGGTAAAGTGTCAATATTATGTGTTTAATCCTTTACTAATGGGACATTTATATTTTGCGATTAAACCTGAATAATCAAACAGTTTTTTATTACTAACTTTGAAAAAAAATATAAGATGAATTTTATTGTATCTAGTAATTTACTATTGCGTCACTTACAAAGTATCAGTGGTGTTTTAACAACGAATAATTCTTTACCTATTTTAGATAATTTTTTATTCGAAATTAATGATGGACAATTAGTTGTTTCTGCATCTGATGTTGAGACAACCATGAAAACATCTTTAACAGTAGATGCAAATGAATCAGGTAAAATTGCTATTCCAGCAAAATTATTATTAGATATTTTAAAAAATTTACCAGAACAACCTTGTACTTTTTTAGTAGATACATCCAATTTTGGAATTGAAATTTCGTACGACAACGGTAAATCAAAAATGGTTGGTTTTAATGGTGATGATTATCCAAAATCTCCGGAGGTAGAAGGAAGTAATTCTGTTAAAATTTCTGCAGACATTATTTCTAAAGCAATTAATAAAACAATCTTTGCTACAGGAAATGATGAATTAAGACCCGTAATGAGCGGCGTTTATTGTCAATTCTCACCAGCTGAAATTATTTTTGTTGCAACTGATGCGCATAAATTAGTTCGTTACAAACGTACAGATATTGTTTCATCATCTAATGGTGCTTTTATTTTACCTAAAAAACCTTTGAATTTACTAAAGTCAAATTTACGTGGTGATGAAGAAGTATTAGTAGAATTTAATGATTCTAATGCTGTTTTTACATTTAATGATATTGTTTTAACATGCAGATTGGTGGACGGTAAATACCCAAATTATGAAGCAGTAATTCCTAAAGAAAATCCGAATGTTTTAACTATTGATAGACAACAGTTTTTAAGTTCTATCAAACGAGTTTCAATTTTTGCAAATAAATCAACGCATCAGATTAAGTTACAAATTGCAGGTTCTGAACTTTCTATTTCTGCTGAAGATTTAGATTTTTCTAATGAATCAAAGGAAAGACTGACTTGTAATTACGATGGAGATGATATGGAAATTGGTTTTAATGCACGTTTTTTAATGGAAATGCTATCGAATATAGAATCATCTGAAGTTAAAATTCAAATGAGTGTTCCGTCTAGAGCTGGATTATTAGTTCCATCTAATGGTGATAATGAACACGAGGATATATTAATGCTGGTTATGCCAGTGATGTTGAATAGATAATTCTAAGCCATCTTTAAGATGGCTTTTTTTATAACTTAATTAAAGAAAAATAAGATGAAACACGTTACACACGATAGTATTTTAAAAGCGATAAATATTATTGATAAGCTTGATGAAAATCAATTTGAGACTTTGTTGTCAAATTATGAAGAAAAATACACAGAGTTATTAGGATTTTTATTATCTGCTTCAGAAGAATACGATAATGAGCAATTGGAAGGTCTAATTCTGTATTATTTCTGTCTAATCTTGGAAGCGTATAAAATAGAAGGGGTAGAATTAGGTGAGATTTCAGAAGAGCAAATAGATGCCTTTCAAGAGCCTTTTAATGAAATGTTAGATGAGTATTTTGAAACTGATAATGAGGAAATTTTAGATAACTTTTGTGATCAGCCAAATTTTACTCGTTTTATGATGATTGAAGTTACTGAACCAGATGAGGATGGAACGGAATTAGATGATGATACAGCTACACAATTATTCATTGTTGCTTTAGCTACGATTACACTTCTTTCTAGATCAATCAAATGGTTAATGAAATCGCCTAAAGAAATTGTCGATTTAATGTTCGAAAATGATTCCTTCAGTAAATGGCTTGGAATTGAATTTCTTGAAGTAGAAAAAGGAAAATGTTCTATTTCCTTATTAGTAAAAGAGGAAATGTTGAATGGATTTCAGATAGCGCATGGTGGTATTTCTTATTCATTAGCTGATTCTTGTCTTGCTTTTGCAGCAAATTCTTTAGGGAATAAAGCAGTCACAATTGATATTTCTTTTTCTTATTTCAAGAAGGTCGTTGAAAATGATAAACTAATTGCAATCGCATCAGCGGAATCTATTACATCTAAAATCGGAGTATATTCAATTGTTGTTCAAAATCAACATCAAGAAAAAATTGCTTTGATGAAAGGAACTGTCTCCTTTTCAAACTCTATTTGGTAAATTTTTATTTCCTAATTATAAAAGTTCCCGAAATATTTTTTTGTATATTTATTGAACGAAGTTTAAAATTTCGTTCAGTAAATATATTGTATGAATAGAGCGATTAAAAAAGTGGCTATTTTAGGATCAGGGGTTATGGGTTCTAGAATTGCTTGTCATTTTGCAAATATTGGTTGTCAAGTTTTATTATTAGATATACAACCAAAAGAATTATCTGAAAAAGAAATCAAACTTGGATTAACTTCAGATTCAGTTAAATTTAAAAATAGAATCGTTAATGATTCTTTAGATTTTGCTTTAAAATCAAATCCTTCTCCGATTTATTCAAAAAAGTTTGTCGATAGAATTTCTACAGGAAATTTTACGGATGATATGAGTAAAATTTCTGAATGTGATTGGATTATAGAGGTTGTGGTTGAAAGGTTGGATATTAAAAAATCAATTTTTGAACAAGTTGAGAAATACAGAAAACCAGGAACTTTGATTTCTTCTAATACCTCAGGAATTCCGATTAACTTTATGTTAGAGGGTAGATCTGAAGATTTTAAGAAACATTTTTGTGGAACACATTTTTTCAATCCTCCAAGATACTTACAATTGTTAGAAATCATTCCTACAAATCAAACCTCTCTTGAGGTTACAGATTTTTTAATGGATTTTGGAAGCAGATTTTTAGGTAAAAAAACAGTTTTATGTAAAGATACTCCTGCGTTTATAGCTAATAGAGTTGGAGTTTATTCAATTATGTCTCTTTTTCATGCCGTAGAAAAACATAACCTTTCTGTGGAAGAAGTAGATAAATTGACTGGGCCAGTATTAGGTCGTCCTAAATCAGCAACGTTTAGAACGTGTGATGTAGTAGGTTTAGATACACTTGTTCATGTAGCAAATGGATTAAGAGAGAATTGTAAACAGGATGAAGAGGTAGAAATATTTAATTTGCCAACATATATTTCTAAAATGATTGAAAATAATTGGTTAGGTTCTAAATCTAAACAAGGATTTTATAAAAAAGTGAAATTAGAAAATGGTAAATCTGAAATACTTTCATTAGACTTAAATTCAATTGATTATAAACCACAACAAAAAGCAAAGTTTGCATCATTGGAGCAAGCAAAGCCAATTGATGATTTAAAGAAAAGAACTCATTTTCTTTTGAATGCGAAAGATAAAGCAGGTGATTTTTACCGTGAAATTTTTGGAGGCTTATTTGCATATGTTGCGAATCGTATTCCTGAGATATCAGATGAACTGTATAAAATTGATGATGCTATCAAGGCTGGTTTCGGATGGGAATTAGGTCCGTTTGAGACTTGGGATATTGTTGGTTTTGAAAAAGGTCTGGAATTCATTTCGACTGCAGGAAAAACAATTCCATCTTGGATTAGCGAAATTAAAAACCAAAAAGAATTTACTTTCTACAAAAATGAAGATGGTAAAAAATTATACTTTAATCAATCTAATTCTGAGTATGATGTAATTCCAGGCACTGAAAATTTAGTAATTCTTGATAATTTAAGAGAAAAAAATACTGTTTGGAAAAATTCAGATACCACTATCGTTGATTTAGGAGATGGGATTTTAAATATCGAATTCCATACTAAAATGAACACTATTGGAGGTGGGGTAGTTGCTGGTATTCATAAAGCAATTGATTTAGCAGAAGAAAATTATAAAGGTCTTGTTATTTATAATAATGGACAAAATTTTTCTGCAGGCGCGAATGTCGGTATGATTTTTATGATGGCCATTGAGCAAGAGTATGATGAATTGAATTTTGCCATCAAAGCATTTCAAGATGTCATGATGCGTATTCGTTACTCAAATATTCCAGTAGTTGTAGCTCCTCATAATTTAGCATTAGGGGGTAGTTGTGAAATGTCAATGCATGCTGACAAAGTAGTTGCTCATGCAGAGTTATATATGGGGTTAGTTGAATTTGGAGTTGGTCTAATACCTGGAGGTGGTGGTACGAAAGAATTTGCAAAAAGACTTTCAGACGAACTACAAGCAGGTGATATTAAAATAAATCGTTTCAGAGATAAATTTTTGACTATTGGTCAAGCAAAAGTATCTACTTCAGCTTACGAAGCTTTTGAATTAGGGTATTTGAGAAAAGGAATCGATGAAGTGGTTGTGAGTAGAGATCATCATTTGTTAAGAGCAAAACAAGCTTGTTTGGAATTAGCTGATTCAGGTTATATTGCTCCGAAAAGATTGAAAAACATTACCGTATTAGGTAAAGAGGCATTAGGAATTGTTTATGTTGGAGCACATTCTATGGTTTCTGGAAATTATATGTCTGAACACGATCAAGTAATTTCTGAAAAACTTGGTTTTGTGTTAGCTGGTGGTGATTTGTCAGAAAACACCTTGGTTTCAGAACAATATGTTCTAGATCTTGAAAGAAAAGCCTTTTTAGAGTTATGCCAGCAACGTAAAACATTAGAAAGATTAGAGAGCATATTAAAGTTTGGTAAAATTTTAAGAAACTAGTTAAAAAATGAGTCAGAACGCATATATAGTAGCAGGGTATAGAACTGCAATTGGAAAAGCTGGAAAAGGTGGTTTT
>JBILUY010000223.1:0-4124 GCA_044370735.1 Crocinitomicaceae bacterium
GGTGATAAAACATATGTTAAGTACAATTCCTCAATTGGATCCAGAACGCATTGACGACGTAATTGTCGGTAATGCTACTCCTGAAGCGGAGCAAGGTCTAAACATGGGAAGAATGATATCCTTAATGGGATTAAATACTGTTAAAGTTCCTGGAATTACTGTAAATAGGTATTGTTCTTCAGGGTTGGAAACAATTGCTATGGCAACAGCAAAAATTAAAGCAGGAATGGCAGAATGTATTATTGCTGGAGGAGCTGAATCTATGTCTATTATGGCAATGGGAGGTTGGAGAATTGTTCCCGGAGCTACCGTTGCTAAAGAACATCCTGAATGGTATTGGGGAATGGGATTGACTGCCGAAGCTGTTGCAAAACAATATGGGGTAACGAGAGAAATTCAAGATGAATTTGCACTAAAATCTCACGAAAAAGCGATTAGAGCAATACAAGAAGGACGTTTTAAAAATGAAATCGTTCCGATAAACGTGGAGCATGTTTATTTAGATGAAAACGAAAAAAGAAAGGTTAAAAATTATATAGTTGATACTGATGAAGGACCAAGAGCAAGTACTTTAGATGCACTTGGTGCATTAAAACCAGTTTTTGCAAATGGAGGAAGTGTAACAGCAGGAAACTCATCTCAAACATCTGATGGTGCAGCCTTTGTTTTAGTGATGTCTGAAAAAATGGTTAAAGAATTAAATCTTGAACCGATTGCACGATTGGCTAGTTATTCAGTAGTTGGTTTAGAGCCTCGTATAATGGGAATGGGACCAGTAGGGGCAATTCCAAAAGCGGTAGAGCAAGCAGGGCTTAAAATCAACGATATCAATTTGTTTGAATTAAACGAAGCTTTTGCAAGTCAGTCGTATGCAGTAATTAAAGAACTTGGTTTAAATTCAGATATTATTAATGTGAACGGAGGAGCGATTGCTTTAGGGCATCCGTTAGGGTGTTCTGGTGCAAAACTTTCGGTTCAAATCATGAACGAGTTACAAAAACGCAATCAGAAATATGGGGTTGTAACTATGTGTGTAGGTACAGGGCAAGGTGCGGCAGGAGTTTTTGAAATGATATAATAAAGTTAAGAACGTTTAAATCATCAAAGGGTTGTCTTATAGATAACCCTTTTTTAGTTATTGTTAATAATCGGATTTTTCTGTCTATAACTTATTTAAAAAAAAAGTCACAAAATTCATCTTTGTTTTCATTTTAGTTTATTTTTGTTAACGTTAATTTAAATTAAATTATATGAATAAAAAATTACTTTTATCTTTTGCGGTGTTTGCAACAGCATTGTCTGTGAATGCTCAAAAAAATGTAAGAGCTCCTAAATTGAAAGGAACTTACAACAAAGCAGTTTTTGTAGAGTCAACTTCTTCAGAAGAGAAATTCAATTCTGGAGTTAAAGAAGTTGCAAATACAGAAAACACTAACAGTAAAAATGTTCGTGGTGCTAAAACTATTGTAGATACATTGAAATTAGTAGACTACAAAAAATCTTACGGTAACCCATCTAACTATTTGACAAGTTCAAATAATATTGGGTATAAATTAAAAGGGTATCCTGCTCAATCTCCTGATACAGGTACTGATTATTTATCATTAGTTCAAGATTTTAATTCAACTACAGAATCAAAAGTAAAAGGTTTTGGTGTTGTTTTAAGATCTTTAAATACTACATCGGCTGACGTAGATGTGCATTTATATGCTAAGAAAACAAAAGGAGGAAAAATTGAGTATATAACTACAGTTACTAAAAACATCGTTTATAACGCTGTAGCTAATAATGGTTATACTGCTCATTACTTTATGTTACCTTCTGATGTAGTAGTTCCAGATACTTTCTCTATCGAAATTGCTCCAACAGCAGATAAAGATTCTATCCAAGTTTTAACAACAGGATATTATGGAAGAAACACTAGTGCTACAGCATCTATTTCAGGTACTACATTAACTGCTACTGCTTTTGCTAATACAGGTTTTTCAGTTGGTACAACTATTTCAGGTGCTGGTGTAACTGCAGGAACTAAAATTTTAGCACAAACTGGTTCTGCAACTTTTACTGTTGATCAATCTCAAACAGTAGCTTCTACAACAATCACTGGAAATACTTTGAAGTATGGGTCTTTTGATGTTTCTTTAGGAGTATACAATGTGCCATCTTCTGGTACCCCTGCTTATAACAGATATTCTTTATATTGGGATAATGCTAACAACGTTCCTTATGAGTCTGATGTATATGCTTATCCAGTTGTTGAGTATACTTTTGATCCTCAACCTTCTATTTCTAATAAATGTTTAGGAGATAGCAAAGATGTTAAAGTTACTTTTGATTCAGGAAGTTTATTAAAAAATCCTTTATTCAATAGAGCTGCTTTTACAATGAAATATTTAGGTAAATCTAAAGTTGATAACTATTATCATGCTATTGCTGAGTTTGCTGCTGATAAGTCATCTGAAAAGATTGATGAGTCTAATAAAACTTGGGATTTCACTAAAACTTATACTTCAGATGCAACAAATGATACAATCTGGGTTTCTGAGTATTTAATCACTTACAATAAATTGCAATCAGCATATATGAATTATGCTACTTCTTCTTTCTTAGTAAGTTCTAAAGTGAACGCTGTAGGTACTGTGTTAGCTCCTGCTCATGGAGATAAAGTTGATGGAAAAGTTACTGTTGCTGTAGATGGTGGTTTTGGTCCTTATGACTTAGTTTGGTCAAATTCTAATGATAAGAATGATACAATCATGGTTGCTGTTGGTGATTACACTGTAACTGCTACTGATGCTAACGGATGTACTGCAACTTCTAACTCTTTAAAAGTTGAATTGTCATCAGTTGCTGAATTAGGTTTAAACAATATTTCTGTTTATCCTAACCCTGCTAAAGATGTTGTTAATGTTAAGTTTGAGTCTAACTCTAATGCTACTGTAGAATTAGTAAATGCTGCAGGTCAAGTATTAGATTCTAAAGTTTCAACTAACGTATCTTTCAATACTGCTTCTTTAGCTGCTGGTATTTACTTCGTAAATATTAAAGTTGCTGAAGGTGTTTACACACAAAAAGTAGTTAAAGACTAATTATGATTTTATATCATGAAAGCCGGCTTATGCCGGCTTTTTTTGTTTTTGATAATGATATTTAGCACATTATCATTATATTTGGTTGAAAAGAGTTAGTGAATGAAAATTCGTTATAAATATTTGATATTAATTGTTTGTTTTTTATTGAGTTTAGAAACGAATTCACAAATATTATTTTCTGAAAATTTTGAAGGAACACTAGACAATAAAACGCAATTACCCAATAATTGGTCTGAATCTGGTTTGTCAAAAGACCAAATTTTTCAAGTGTCAGATAGTGCTTCTGCTTCTTTTTTATTAAATGGAGATCCTCTTTGGCTTGTTCCTAGTCATTCTAAGTTTGTCTATTCAAGCGATGTTGCATGTAGTTATACTCTTGGTGGTGGCAATTGTAATAAAACAGAGGATAGATTGATTTTTCCTTCAATTTCATTTGTTTCCATTACTAAATCAATTTCTTTAAGTTTTGATGTGTTTTTTACAGGGAAACTTGGTTCGACTTCTTCAGTTGAATACTCTTTAGATAATGGTAAAAATTGGATGAGTATATACACTATTGAGCCAAACATAAACTGGACAAGGCAGCAGGTTGATTTGTCATTTCTTAAAAATAAATCTAATGTTTTATTAGCTATACGATTTAATGATAATAATGCTTTAAGAGATGGAATAGCTATTGATAATGTTACTATAAATCAACTAAATCCTTGGGTAGATTTAAAAATTATAAGTTCTGATTTAACAAAGTATACTTCTATTCCTTCAACACAATTGATTCCTCTTCCTTTGAAATGTATTTTTACTAATAATGGCTCAACCAAATCGGACTCATCAATTTTTACTTTGAATATTTACAATACAGATAACCAAAGAACGTTACTTAAGACTTATTCAAAAAAATATTCAATAATAAACGCGAAAGATACAATTCAAGTTGATTTTGGAACTGTTTTTTCTAATCAACTTACCGATTCATTTGATTTTGAATTTAATATAAGTGATAAAAAAGATACTATTCTTTTTAATAATAAT
>JBILUY010000099.1:0-9264 GCA_044370735.1 Crocinitomicaceae bacterium
AAGATATAGCTGAAAAGGTTAAAACTTTATTTTCAAGTTTTTTATTATCAAATAAAAACATTAAAAATGTACTTCCGATAGAATAAACCAGAAAATCATTCGGATTATCGTAAATAAATAAAGGAGAATAAAAGTCAGTAGCAATTCCATTTTGAAGCTTAAAAGTATAGGACCCGGCAATATGAATACCTAATAAAGACTCAATGATCCCAAAAATTAAAAGAAAAAAGGCAAAAAAACTAATACCCTTATTTAGTAGATTAACATATTCAATTGATCTAAAATGATACCGAGATGATATTAGATTAAAATAGTATAGATTAAACAAGATTATAGAATGAATGTCAAACAATCCTTCTTTTTTACCCATAACATAAAAGTATTGACACACAGACTGTATTAAAAACATAATCAGTACCAAACCAACCAACTTCTCAATCTTAGTTAGTTTAAAAAGATTTTTAAGATTGAAAACCAAAAGAATGAACCCTAAAACTAAACTAGGATAAAGTGTAGCAAACCCAATTGATATATGAAAGATTTTTGAACCAAATGGTATTGTAAATAACCACGCCAAAAAAAGTAGTTCTAGAAAAGAATTATTATTTATAAATCGACCTAACATAATTTCTCTTACCCTTCTTTAACTGATTTCAATTCTCCCTTTGAGATATTTACAAACCAAAACATAACTATAATTAAAAATATAAATTGAGTCCAATTTATATAAACTAAAATCATTTCAAATGTCAATGCAGTATTAAAATAGGGAGCACTTAAAAATGAAATAAGTAATAGTGACCCTATTAATCCCACCCAAAAAAAAGATTTAATTTTTCCTACAACAACTGGTAATTGTGAAACAGGAGAAACAATTAAATTCATCATTAACCAAGGAGCCATTATCTGTGAATATTTTCCTGCTAAAGCCCATTCCTTTCCAAAAACGAATGAAAAAAGTTCTTCTCCCCATAAATAAAGAACAGTGAAAGGTACAATTGAAATTAAAAAAAGATTTCTCATCGTTTGGATTGTAATTTCAAATAATGATTCTCCTAAATTTTTCTTTGATGCAATTTTTTGAAAATAAACTTGACCGATAGCCCCACCTATTACTGTTAAAGGTAATTTCAACATTTTAAATGAAAAATCATATGAACCTAAAATGTTCTTATCAAAAAACAATAAAATAAAATATACTATCAAAAGCTCTCTAGTAATATCCATTAATGCGTGAGGCAGATTAACCTTTGGAAACTCAATATATGTTTTACCAACTATCTTCCTTCTTTTTCTAAATGAAAAATCTTTATATTTCAATTTTAATAAATGATACTTTCTAGTAAACCACGCTCCTGGTAAAGAAACACCTATTATATAACCAAATATCAATCCTTTATAACCTAATCCAATCCAACCAAATAATACATTTGATAGATTCATTGATAGCGAATTCAACATTCGTATTCGACTGATTTCCTTAAATTGACCTAATCGCATCGCCCAACCATTGCCTATGTTCATTATACATAAAGGAGCAAAACCAAGAGGAACCATAAGGTAAATGAATGAATCTTCGGATTTTTTCAAACCAAATGTCACATAAATAACAGAAAATAAAATAGAAACAAAAAAAGAGATGATCACTAATTGAACTATCAATCGATATAAACTAAATGCATGTTCATTCCGTTTGGGAAGAGCTAAAGCAGATTCAAATCTTGCAGTTGCTATAGTTGAAACAAATAAAATAATCCTTGCATAGATAGAAAAATTAGCATTTTCTTCAGGAGAATATAACCTTGATATTATGGGTGATAAAGCAAAAACAATAAGTTGAGATAATACAGTTCCAGAAACTAATGTTGTCACTGATTTAGCAAAATCACTATTTAGCTTTGAAATTTTCAATTATTTAGCTTTTATTGATTTAGAAGGTACACCTGCAACGATATCTTCTTTTGGCACATTTTTAACAACAACACTTCCCATTCCAACTAAAGCTCCATCTTCAATTTTTAATTTTTGTCTTATCGATACAGAAGGCGAAACCCAAACATTTTTACCAATTTCTACACTGCCACCAATCATTGCATTAGCTATAATTAATGAATTCTCATCAATCTTAACTCCATGAGCTATATGTACTAGATTATCGATTTTTACGTTTCTTCCTATAAAAGTAGATCCAATAACTGCTCTATCAATACAAACATTGTTTCCAATTTCAACATTATCAGAAATCATAACATTCCCTATATGGTGTATGATTTGAAAATCTCCATTTACTTCTTTCTCATAGCCAAACCCTACTCCACCAATAGTACAATTAGATCCTATTACAACATCAGAATGAATTATTGTCCCTTTCTTTACAACAGTATTCGCTTGAATTTCAACATTATTTCCAATCTCAACATTATCTTCAAGGACAACATTGGGACCAATAATTACTGTATCCTTATTTATCTTAATAGAATCAGCTAAAACCGCTGAATTATGAATTAATCCAAATTTCTTTTTAGGAACAAAAAAATTTGCAATTACGTTTGCAAAAGCCTTTCTTGGATTTTCAACTATTAACCAATTGACATTTTTTGATAATTCCTCTTTAAAAGAATTGAATATCAATTCGGAAATGATTACGTTTCCTTTTTGTATTTCTATCGTTCTATTCATGTTTTTATCAGAAATCCAACCAAGAGATTTTTCATGAAAATTATTTTCAAAAACGATATTAAGTTCTAAAATCTCAGTATCGAAATTTTTTACGACTCTATTAGGTTTTAGGAAATTTACAAGATCTTCAAAAAACATAACCTAATTTATAATCCAACGAATAATTTCAAATGCTTCAGCATACCTTGTACCAATTTGAACACCTCTAGTACGTGCCAATGATCTTATAAAATCTTCATCTGAATAAGGTCTATGTGCTTGCGATTGATACGCTTTTAATGCATTAACCTTCGTTTTAATATTTTCTTCACTTAAATGAATAAAACTTGAAGTAGTAAATGAAAAATTATTCCAAGGTAGTTCATACGAAAAAATACTAGAAAATTTAAAAGCTCTCAAGCCCTCTTCTGCAATTGTATGATGATCTTGATGAATATCTGTAATTGTCGGAATAAAAACTAAATCAGGATTGATATCAGATCTTAATTTTATTAAATCATCTAATATTTCCTGTCTATGATACCCGAATGTTCGAACATCATAATCAAATAATATTAAATTTTCTGGTTTTATTCCTAAAACACGTGTTGCTTCTTTTACCTCTGTAATTAAAATATCAGATGGAAACTGGGGTAATACTGATTGTTGACAAGCTGAAAAAGCAGCATAAAATACTTCATGCCCTTCATCAATAAATTTTGCAATTGTACCTCCACAACCGAATTCGCCATCATCAGTATGGGGAGCAAGAACTAAAATTTTACTTTTTTTAACTAACATAATGAAAAAAGCCCCCTAATGGAGGCATAAATTATTTTGCGTAATTAACTGAACGTTTTTCACGTATTACTGTTACTTTCACTTGACCTGGATACGTCATTTCTGTTTGAATACGTTGTGAAATTGAAAAAGATAATTCATCTGCTTTTAAATCAGATACTTTTTCACTTTCAACTAAAACTCTAAGCTCACGACCAGCTTGTATTGCATAAGCATTTGAAACACCATCATAGGATAATGCAAGATTTTCAAGCTCTTTAATACGTTTAATATATGATTCAACAATTTCTCTTCTAGCTCCAGGTCTTGCACCAGAAATCGCATCACACACCTGTACAATCGGTGAAATTAATGTTGTCATTTCTATCTCATCATGGTGTGCACCAATTGCGTTACATACATCTGGTTTTTCACCATATTTTTCAGCAAGCTTCATACCCAAAATTGCATGTGGTAATTCTGGTTCTTCATCAGGAACTTTACCTATATCATGTAATAAACCTGCACGTTTTGCTATTTTAACATTTAACCCTAACTCAGAAGCCATAATAGCACACATATTTGCTACTTCTCTTGAGTGTTGCAATAGGTTTTGACCATAAGAAGAACGATATTTCATTCTACCTACCATTCGCATTAATTCAGGGTGTAAACCATGAATTCCAAGATCAATACAAGTTCTTCTTCCTGTTTCAGCAATTTCTTCTTCTAATGATTTTTTTGTTTTAGCAACAACTTCTTCAATTCTTGCTGGGTGAATACGACCATCTGAAACTAATTGGTGTAAAGAAAGTCGAGCAATTTCACGTCTTACTGGATCAAAACAAGATAAAATGATTGCTTCTGGCGTATCGTCAACGATAATTTCGACACCTGTTGCTGCTTCAATAGCTCTAATGTTACGTCCTTCTCTACCAATAATACGACCTTTTACTTCATCAGAATCGATATTGAAAACAGATACTGCATTTTCAACAGCTTGTTCAGTTGCGACACGTTGAATAGTTTGAACTACAATCTTTTTAGCCTCTCTATTAGCATTTAATTTAGCTTCTTCAGTTACTTCTTTAATATGAGCCATTGCTTGAGTTCTCGCTTCATCTACCAAAGCTTCCATCATATGATTTCTTGCCTCATCAACTGTCATACCACTAATTCGTGATAACTCTGAAACTCTTTTTTGCTGGATTTTATCTAATTCCTGATGTTTGGCTTCAACAGATGCTATTTTGTGTTCGTAATCAGATTGCACTTTTTCAAGTTCTTTTTCTTTACGAGCCACCTCTTCTGTTTTTTGAGATAAAGTTTTTTCTTTTGCCTTCACTTTATCTTCATTTGATTGCATTTTACGCTCACGATCTCGAATCACTTCTTCGTGCTCTTCTTTCAATTTAAGAAAGCGTTCTTTTGCTTGTAAAATCTTGTCTTTTTTTACTGCCTCACCCTCATGTTCAGCATCTGCAAGAATTTTTTCTGTGCGTTTTTTTAACAACACATTTTGAATGATAAAGGCAACTACTCCACCTATTACCAATCCAATAATACTACCCAATAATATCTCCATAACTCTCCTTTTAACTAAAAATTAGTTTATAATTTAAAGAGAATTTAGATTTTTAAGAAGATTTTCAAGTTTGTTTTCAACCTGTTCCAACTCAGAAGTTGAAGTTTGAGTTCCAGAATTTTTTGTTGCCAATTGTAATGCAGTCATCGCAAGTAAATCTTGCATATCTTTCACGGCATAATTTTCCTGCAACATTTTTATTGCTCTATTGATATCATCAGCTGCTTTAATAATCTTAGTGTCCTCTCCCTCGTTAACAGTTAGAGGATAAGTACGACCAGCAACAACTATTTTTAATGATAATTTACCCATTATTACTTCTTTAGAAGGCTTATACAATCATCAATTTCTTTGACAAGTTCTTCAATTAAAATATCGTGATTTGATGATTCTTGATTAGGTTGATTTAATTTATGTTTTAAATCTTCTATTTCTGAATGTAAAGAACTAATAGATTCTTCTTTTGCTGAAATTGCAGTAGATAATATTTGATTATCATTTTGAAGAGTTTCTATTTTATTTAATAATTCATCATTCTCATTTTTCAATAAAGAAATTTCTTCTTTGGCAATTTGAAACTTTAAATGAATTTCTTGAATTATTTGTTCTATACGTTCAGACATCTAAACTAACTTTTTTACAAAAATAATATTTGTATCTCTATAAATTGAAAGTTTAACAGATTTTGTTAACAATTACATAAAAAAAGGTCATCTTTTAGTAGATGACCTTCGTTTTAAGCTTGTGTTGTTGGTGTACCAAAATTAACCGGAGGTAATTGCTGATCAACATCTTGAATTAATCCGATATGTTGTTCATATTTTTGAACATTTTCCATTAATGCTTTTAATAACCTTTTTGCATTTTGTGGAGTCATTATTACTCTTGATTTCACCTGTGCTTTAGGCATTCCAGGTAACATTTGAACAAAGTCACATACAAATTCAGCATGTGAATGGGTAATAATAGCTAAATTGGAATAAACACCCCCTGCAATTTCCTCTGTTAATTCAATTGAAATTTGATTCTCGTCTTGATTTTCCATATTTTTTTAATTAAAAAAGGGGGACATTTACATATCCCCCTCTATCGTTAAATTGAAAATTAATTTTCTTGTAATTCCTCGATTGCTTCTTTAGAAGAAACAAGTACTTTTTGGAATTTACGACTACCTGTACCAGCAGGAATTAAATGCCCAACGATTACGTTTTCTTTTAATCCTAACAAGTGATCTTCTTTACCTGAAATCGCAGCCTCATTTAATACTTTCGTTGTTTCCTGGAAGGAAGCAGCAGAAATAAATGATTGCGTTTGTAATGAAGCTCTTGTGATACCTTGTAGTAATGGTGTAGATGTTGCAGGGATTGCTTCTCTTGCTACAGCTAATTTCTGATCTGCTCTTTTTAATTGAGAGTTTACATCTCTTAATTTACGAGCAGAAATGATTTGACCAGCTCTTATTTCTGTAGAATCTCCAGCATCCTCAACTACCATCATTCCAAATAATGCATCATTCTCTTCCATAAAGTCTGCTTTATGTACAGATTGACCTTCTAAGAAACGAGTATCACCACCATCAACGATCTCAACTTTAAGCATCATCTGACGAACGATTACTTCGAAGTGTTTGTCGTTAATTTTTACACCTTGTAAACGGTAAACCTCTTGGATTTCATTTACAATGTATTCTTGTACTTTTGTAGGACCTTCAATATTTAAGATATCATTTGGAGTAATCGCACCATCAGATAATGGTTGACCAGCTCTAATAAAGTCATTTTCTTGTACAAGGATGTGTTTAGAAAGTGGAACTAAATATCTTCTTTCTTCACCAGTTTTAGAAGTAACAATGATTTCTCTGTTACCACGTTTGATTTTACCAAAAGTAGTAATACCATCGATTTCAGAAACAACAGCTGGATTAGAAGGGTTACGTGCTTCAAATAACTCTGTTACACGTGGTAAACCTCCTGTGATATCCCCCGTTTTTCCAGAAACTCTTGGGATTTTAACTAACGTGATACCAGCCTCAACTTTCGCTCCATCTGCAACAGAAATGTGAGCATCAACTGGTAAACTATATTCTCTTAAAACTTCTTTTGTTTTAGGGTCAATAATGTGAATTGCAGGGTTCTTTTTCTTATCTCTTGATTCAATAATTACAACCTCTGTAAACCCTGTTTGTTCATCGACTTCTTCACGGTAAGTTACACCTTCGATAATGTTGCTATAAACAACTTTACCCGCAACTTCAGAAACGATAACAGCATTATATGGATCCCATTTACATATTACATCCCCTTTTTTAACTTTTGAATTATTTTCAATTGTTAATTCAGATCCGTAAGGAATGTTTGATGTCATTAAAACAACTCCTGTATTTTCGTCAGAAATTTTCATTTCAGCTGAACGACCTACAACAATTCTCTTAACTCCATCATTTGTTTTAAGATCAATTGTACGTAATTCGTCGATTTCTAATAAACCTGCTGATTTAGCTTTTAAATCTGAAATATCAGTTGTGTTAGATGCTGTACCCCCTACGTGGAATGTACGAAGTGTAAGCTGTGTACCTGGCTCACCAATTGACTGAGCAGCAATAACACCTACAGTATCACCATCAATAGCCATTCTATGAGTAGCTAAGTTTACACCATAACATTTAGCACAAACTCCACGTCTCATTTCACAAGTTAAAACTGAACGAATTTCAACTTCTTCAATTCCAGCAGCCGTAATTTTATCACCCACTTCTTCTGAAATTAAAGCTCCAGACTTAACAATTAATTCATTTGTATCAGGGTGGAAAATGTCGTGAACAGAAGTTCTACCAACAATTCTATCAGATAATGGCTCAACGATTTCATCGTTTTTCTTTAATGCAGTTGCAACTAATCCTCTTAATGTACCACAATCATCAGCATTGATAATCACATCTTGAGAAACGTCAACTAAACGACGAGTTAAGTATCCAGCATCAGCTGTTTTTAATGCAGTATCGGCCAAACCTTTACGAGCACCGTGAGTAGAAATAAAGTACTCAAGAATCGAAAGTCCCTCTTTAAAGTTAGAAAGAATTGGGTTTTCAATAATTTCTTGAGAAGTTGCACCCGATTTTTGAGGTTTCGCCATCAATCCACGCATACCTGATAACTGACGAATTTGTTCTCTTGATCCACGAGCACCAGAATCAAACATCATATAGATCGAGTTGAAACCTTGATTATCACTTTTCAATTGCTCCATCAACGTTTCTGTCAATCTAGAGTTTGTATGTGTCCAGATATCGATAATTTGGTTATATCTCTCGTTGTTAGTGATAAGACCCATGTTATAGTTGTTCATTACTTCTATAACTTCTTGTTCAGCTTTATTCACTAACTCAACTTTTTCAGATGGAATAATAATATCATCTAAGTTGAAAGAAAGACCACCTCTAAATGCCATTTGGTAACCTAATTCCTTAATATCATCCAAGAACTGTGCAGTTCTCGCTGTACCAGAAACTTTTAATACATTACCAATAATATCTCTTAACGCTTTTTTAGTCAATACTGAGTTTACATATCCAACTTCTCTTGGAACTCTTTCATTGAATAAAACACGTCCACAAGTTGTATCAATCATCATTAAAGTAGGCACGCCATTCTCATCTAAATCATAAGACTTAACTTTAATTTGTGCGTGTAACTCTAATTTACCTTCATTATATGCGATGATTACTTCTTCAGGAGAATAGAAAATACCACCCTCACCATTTACTTTACGCTCTGGTGTAGAAACTCTTGCTTTAGTAATGTAATACAATCCAAGAACCATATCCTGAGATGGTACAGCAATTGGAGCACCATTCGCAGGGTTCAAGATATTGTGTGAAGCCAACATCAACAATTGAGCTTCTAATATCGCAGCATTTCCAAGTGGTAAATGCACAGCCATCTGGTCACCATCGAAATCGGCGTTGAATGCTGTTGTTACCAATGGATGTAGACGAATTGCTTTCCCTTCTATTAATTTAGGTTGGAAAGCTTGAATACCAAGTCTGTGTAATGTAGGGGCACGGTTTAATAAAACTGGGTGTCCTTTCAATATGTTTTCAAGAATATCCCAAACGATAGGATCTTTTTTATCAACTATTTTTTTCGCTGACTTAACCGTTTTAACAACACCTCTTTCTATCATTTTTCGAATGATGAACGGTTTGTATAATTCTGCAGCCATATCTTTAGGTAATCCACATT
>JBILUY010000100.1:0-9263 GCA_044370735.1 Crocinitomicaceae bacterium
TTGGAACTGGTAAAAGTAAAATGGCTAATGAAATTAAAGGATTTAGCCCAATGGCAATGCCAGCACAACAAGTTACGAATGCTGAAGTAGATGCTATTCTTTCGTATGTAGATAATCCTCCTGCAGCACCAGTTGCGGATGCAGCAGCTCCTGCAGGAACAGAAACTACAACTGCTGTTGAAGTTAAAACAAAACCAAATTTCAAAGAAAATTTACATACTTTCTACTTGTTACTAGGTACTATTGTAGCGTTGTTAATTACGATTATCATTTTGTCTCAATCGATTTTAAACTTAGTTAAATCTGATTATTTCAAAAACAGATTGGCTGAACAAAAAGAGAAAAAAGAAAATAATGGTGGTTTAAATTCAACTGTATTATCAGTAATCTTATTGATTGGTGCTCTTGTATTATCAAACTCTTCATTTGCATTATCTTTTAGTGCTCCTGGAGAAAGTACAGAACCAACTCCATGGTTACTTGTTGAGAATAGTGATATCTATTTCTTAGTTGTAATCAACATTATTTTATTAGGTATCATCATGTACCTAAAATCGATGTTCAACAAATTGGTAAGCTTAATCAGAACTGAAAAAGAAAAAGCGCAGGCTGAAGCTTCTGCTCCGATTAAGAAAATCAACCAAGTATTAACGGATGTCGTTCCGATTGAAGAAGAACACAAAATCTTGATGGATCATGAATATGATGGTATTCGTGAGTTAGATAACAACTTACCACCATGGTGGGTATGGGGATTTGTTTTAACAATTATTGTTGGGGTAATCTATATGTTTAACTATCACGTTTTCGGTACAGGTGACTTACAATACAAGGCATACGAAAAAGAAATGAAACGTGAAGATGCTAAAGTGAAAGCATACTTGGCTGAAATGGGTATGAAAGTGGACGAAACGAACGTTACTCTTTTAACTGATGGTGGTGAAGTAGCTAAAGGCAAAGCATTATTTGAAGCGAACTGTGTTGCTTGTCACAACCCTAAAGGGGAAGGTAACATCGGTCCTAACTTAACAGATAAAAACTGGATTTACGGATTTGACATTAAAGATGTGTTCAAAACAATCAAAAATGGTACTGCTAACGGTATGCCAGAACACGCTTCTAAATTCAACCCTTTACAACTTCAACAAGTTGCTTCTTTCGTACTCAGTTTACCTGAAACAAAAGGAAAAGCACCACAAGGTGAAATCGTTGAAAAATAATATAATAATAGCCGCCTGAAAAGGCGGCTTTTTGTTTACTAGTATCCCACTAAAAAACAACAACCATGAAAGATGCAGAAGGAACTTTTCGCGATCATATCGCAACAGTAAACGAAGAAGGGAAACGCGTTTGGGTTTTCCCTAAAAAACCAAAGGGTACCTATTTTAACTATAGAAAAATCTTAAGTTACTTTTTATTAGTACTCTTATTTGGTTTACCTCATATTAAATTTCACGGAGAACCATTTTTTCTATTCAACATTTTAGAAAGAAAATTCATTCTTTTTGGAAAAATATTTTGGCCAGAGGATTTTTATCTATTTGCCATTGCAACCATTTTAGGGATCATTGGAATAATTTTATTTACAATTATCTATGGTAGACTTTTTTGCGGTTGGGTATGTCCTCAAACTATCTTTATGGAAATGTTATTCCGTAGAATTGAATACCTTATCGATGGAGATTGGACTCACCAAAAGAAATTAGAAGCACAACCTTGGGATAGAGAAAAAATCACAAAACGTGTTTTAAAACACAGTATTTTCTGGATCATATCCTTTCTAATTGCCAATACTTTTTTAGCATATATCATTGGTGCTGATAAGCTTTGGGAAATTCAAACCGATCCATTTGGAAAACACATCGGAGGTTTAATCGGTATCAGTATTTTCACAACAGTTTTTTACTTTGTCTTTGCAAGATTAAGAGAACAAGTATGTACTACTATTTGCCCTTACGGTCGATTACAAGGGGTGTTATTAGACCCGAACTCAATGGTAGTTGCCTACGATCATAAACGAGGTGAGGAAAGATCTAAATTCAAAAAAGGAGAAGATAGAAAATCTGTTGGTAAAGGGGATTGCATTGATTGTAAACTCTGCGTACACGTTTGTCCAACAGGCATTGACATCCGTAATGGTACGCAATTAGAATGTATCAATTGTACTGCTTGTATTGACGAATGTGATACGATGATGGAAGGCGTAGGTCAACCAAAAGGACTTATTCGCTTTGTTTCTGAAAATAGTATTAAAACAGGAAAAGGCTTCGAATGGACAAAACGTGTGAAAGCATACACAGGACTATTAATCTTAGTGATGGGTATTTTTACAACACTACTTGTAACTCGTAAAGATTTTCAAACGAACATTTTCAGACAAAGAGGTTCCACATATCAAAAAACAGATGATGGACTAATTAGTAACATCTTTGAATTGAATATGGCGAACAAAACAAGAAACAACTACCATATTAAACTGAAATTAGATGACCCGAAAGGTAAAATCGAAATGGTAGTTAAAAAGCTCTATCTGAAAAAAGAAGAACATCTAAAAGAACGTTTCTTAGTTAAATTTCCATTTACAGAAGTACAAAACGGTAAAAAAATCATTACAATTAGTATCTTAGGTAATGGAAAAGAAATTGACAAAATCAAAGTCAAATTTCTAGGACCAATTTTTTAAATTATAAGTTATGGATTATGAATTATGATTTGTTTAACTCATAAATCATAATTCATAATTAAAAAATCATAATTATATGAACTGGGGAAAAGGATTAACCATCGTGATTATCGCATTTATGTCATTTATATTGTATATGGTAATCACCTTAATGACAAAAGGAAATGCAGATTTAGTTTCAGAAGATTACTATAAAAAGGAAATCGAATATGAAAAAGAAATCAGCGCATTAAAAAACAGTGAAGAAGCAAAGGAAAAAGTAATTGTAAAAGAAGACGATAACTTTCTAATTTTTCAATTTCCTACTACTAAAAACATTGAAAATATCGAAATTCATTTATTACGACCAAATAATGATAAAGGAGATTTATCCTTTTCTGAAAAGGACACGAAAAATGTTATGGTAGATAAGAAGAAATTGGAAAAAGGCGTTTATAAAGCATCTATCAGTTACACGTCTGAAGGACAATCTTTTTTACAGAAAGAAGAAATTAAAATCAAATAACTATGTCATCCATCTATTGGTCTGCACTCGTTTTAGGCATTGTATCAAATTTACATTGCTTTGCTATGTGTGGACCAATTGCAATGTCTGTTCCAATCAATCGTAAATCAGAATTTACCATACTAACAAGCAGTTTTTATTACCATACAGGTAGAATTTTAACTTATCTAGTTTTTGGTTTATTAGTAGGTACAATAGGTTTTGGAATTCATTTGGTTGGAATTTTACAAAGTTTAAGTATCGTTTCAGGAATTGGTATTATTTTCTACGCTTGGCGATACCAATTATTAGGAGAAACCGCAGATAAAATTTTCAAAACTGCCCTCCCTTACAATCTCAATTCAAGATTAATGGGAAAAGTAGCCAAAAGCAACAGTCCTTTCAAATCATTTTTCCTTGGAACTTTAAATGGTTTACTGCCTTGCGGTATGGTCTACACCGCCTTAATCACTTCTCTTCTAGCAGGGGATATAATTTCAGGTGGAATGAGTATGTTATTTTTCGGATTAGGAACCTACCCTACGATGATAATCTTAATGTACTTTACCCAAAAAACGGCTACACGTTATAAAAGTAAAATCAATCGTTTTCTCCCAGTCATATTAACTATTGTTGGGTTACTAATACTATTGAGAGGTTTGAACCTTAACATTCCTTATTTAAGCCCACAAGCAACTTTCTCTGAAACGAAAAATCAGGTAGAAATCAAAAGTTGCCATCCAATAAAAGTGAAATAAAAACCTTTCAATGGCAAACAAAAAAATGCCTTTTAAGAAATTTTAAACCACGCAAATAATCCTTAAATTTGAACACCCGATGCATAAACGCGGACGGATAGTTAAGTATGAAGAATTTGTTCCGCATTAATGCAGGTCACAACCGAATTTTCGGATTAGATATATTACGCGCCCTAGCGATATTATTTGTTGTATTTGGTCACAGTGCCATACTTGTTCCAGAAGAATATAAATCCATTATTCGAATTGTCACACTTGATGGTGTAGCTATTTTTTTTGTTTTAAGTGGATTTTTGATTGGTGGAATTCTCTTAAAAATCCTTCAAAAAGAAAAACCGACATTTAAAAACTTACTCGTATTTTGGTCTCGTAGATGGTTAAGAACCTTACCTGTTTACATTGTCATTTTAACTTTTGTAATTGCCTTCACATATATTTACAAACCTGAACGACTACCTGCTGATTGGTACAAATATTACCTCTTCATTCAAAATTTCAATCAAATTATTCCTAATTTCTTCAAAGAATCTTGGAGTTTAAGTATTGAAGAATGGTTTTATCTATTAGTTCCTTCTAGTTTATTTTTATTACTAAATATTTTCAAAAAATCGGTTAAATCAACAAGTCTCGTATTAATCATTGGTGGAATCATTGCCATCGTATGGTATCGTTTTCACCTTTACGATTCTATTCCCGTTCCAAGTAGATTAAACAAAGAGGCTTTTAGTCAATACCTACATAATGTTGGTGAGATTATTACTTATCAAGTAATCCCAAGATTAGACGCCATTATGTTTGGTGTGTTAGCTGCTTTTATTGCACAATATTTTCCTAAAACCTGGAAAAAAAGTGCTATGCTTTGGATACCATTAGTTGCTTTACCTTTAATGTATATCTTAAAATATTATATCAGTCATCGTCACGATGAAATTAGTTTTGTATTGTTACCTGTAATCAAGTCTTTTGTAGTTTTCTGCACCCTTCCCTACTTTGCAAATTTAAAATCTGGACCGAAATTAGTTTCAAAACCAATTACTTTCATCAGTTTAGTATCTTATTCTATGTACTTAACTAATTTAACCATTGTCATTCACATTTTTGTCAAATTTGGCCTTCATAATAATCTAAGAGGACTACATAAATGCACGGATACGTGGGAATGGGAATATATTTACTTTTGGTTTGTAACAATTTCACTCTCTTATTTGTTATATGTGTTTATAGAGCAACCATTCATGAAACTTCGTGATATTAAAAAGAACAAAAAATGAATCCATACATCGCAAACATTCAAGAAAAAATCCAACCCTTACGTAACGAAATAGTAAACCACCCTTTATTTAAAGAAATCAAAAACATAGAGCAGATTGGTGTGTTTATGCAACACCACGTTTATGCCGTATGGGATTTTATGTCCATATTGAAATCGTTGCAAAATCAACTTACAGAAACAAATGTTCCTTGGTTTCCTAAAGGCTCACCAAACACGCGTTTTTTAATCAATGAAATTGTTGTTGGAGAAGAGTCCGACATAGATGCTGATGGTATTCGCAAAAGTCACTTTGAAATGTATTTAGACGCAATGAAACAAACGAATACGGATACACAACCAATTTATACATTCTGTGACAATTTACAACAGTCTAAAGATCGTCAAGAAAGTTTCAAGCTAGCAAATACTCCATTGAGTGCGCAATCGTTTGTGAACTTTTCATTCGAAACTATTGAAACCAACAAAGATTATCTTCAAGCTGCAATTTTCACTTTTGGTCGTGAAGATTTAATTCCAACTATGTTCTATTCATTGGTTTCTGAATTAAACGACCGATTTCCAAATACTATTTCTAAATTGAAATATTATTTAGATAGACACATCGAAGTCGATGGAGATCACCACAGTCACTTGGCGATTGATATGGTAGAAGAATTATGCGGAGACGATCAGTCGAAATGGGATGAATGTTTGACCTATGTTATTCGATCTTTAGAACAACGTAAAAATCTTTGGGACGGAGTTTTAGAGGCTATCAGAAATTAATTTCTTTTGAGCCACTTTTGAACTGTAATACATTCTAAACCAATCAGGAACTTTAGAAACTTCCTTAATATCCCATACTTTGTTTTTATCTTTAGTTAATTTGAAATTGGCAAACAAGGAAAAATCTGAACCTTCTGCAGAATTGTCAAAATAGTAACAACGATAAGCTAATTGAGAAGCTTCAAATAACAGATCAAGACAACGATGATATCTTGAGCGAATTTTATCCTCTGGTACGTCGTGACCGTGCTCTTTCACTCGAACTTCTTTCACTCGATACACATTGATCGATGGGTCTTCAGTTGCAACAAAATACAAATAAACTCTGTACCCTTGTTCGATCGCTTCACGCATAAAATCCAGTTTACTTGGATGTGAAAAAACAGTTTCAAAGGTCATTTTACGACCTAATTTTAATAATCTATCCCTAAAATAAGCGGCAAATAATTGAGCTATTCGTTCATTATAAGACAAATCAAGTAATACTATTTTACTTTCAAAAGAGAATTCAAGAACATTTTCAAGAACAGAACGTGTTAATCCTTGTATTAATAAACCAGAACTTTCTGAAAATGATAAAAAATCAGCCAAACTTGGTTCAATTCCATAAGAATCAAAAGAGAAAGTTTTATTTCCTTAATTGCGCTGCAATATCATCTGCATTGATGTAAACTCCAAAATCAATAGGTGTTCCATTAGATTTTTTGAATTGTCGAATAGAATGGATAATAGTACTTTTACCAGAACCATTAGGTCCTGCGAAAATGCGTAATCGTTTAGAAGAATTAGTCAAGTGCTAATGGAAAATCGTTTGAATGATCTGTCAATTGAACCAATACCTCAATCGTCCCATCTTTAAAGGCTTTTACGATTTGATTTCCTTGTTTTTTAACAACAAAACCAGCAACCTCATAAGCCCTTTCTGACGCCTCACGTATTGCTTTTTGTGATTTTGAAACTAAATCGCGTTTCGTTAAATAGGTTGTATGTACCTCTCCTGCCATATAACAAACTTACAAAAATTAACACAAAAAATCAATCTCTCGCTCAACTTTCAACTTTTTACATTTCACTTTCTACTCCTCTCTACACAGCCCTAAAAAATGAGCATTTCTTCTTGCTCCCCAATGTGGTTTTAATACAGAAGTCTCCGTTTCAGATTTAAACAACTCTTCTGCTTTTACTAAATATTCTAGCGCATTTTTCTTTCCTCCACCAAACATTTTAGGGGTAAAAAATACAGCAACACCTTTTAAATGAGCAATTCTAGGATTATTAGGATTAATTGCTCTGGCTGCAGCCAAATTTTTCTCAAAAATTTCCCCTTGTTCTTTCCATCTACTTCCTCCATCTACTGACAAACGAGCATTCGCTAATAATGCACCCAAAATATACGTTTCTTGATTGGTTGGTTCAATGGCTTTTGCTTTTTCATAAAACTGATCGGCTAAATCCAATAGTTCATCTCTCGATTTTTGATCCTTTCCAGAATAAGACAACATTGCTTTCGAAAAAGCAGCATAATAATTTGCAATATAACTTTCAGGATTCATCATTGCAATTAACTCAAATTGAGACGCGAATTGTGTTTGAACCTGAATGGATGAGGTTGTATCAGCTGCACTATAAATTGGGTTCAATTGTTCTTCCAGTGATTGAGAAAAACAATTAAATAATCCGAATATGGAAACACAAATAAGTAAAAAAATCTTTTTCATTTTTAGTCTTTTAATTATAATTCATCTTGTTTAAATTGACTGAACGAGAAATTCATTCCGACAAATACTGCTCGATATAACGGAGGTAAAACTTCATAACGTTGCGAACCATCCGCTGAATATCTATATCCTAATACATTGTGAGTATTTAAAATATTATCCAAACTTACATAAAATACTGCAAATACTTTTTTCTTAAATGTCTTTAAATAAGAAGCAGTTAATGCTAAATTTTGATAAGCTTTCGTTTTGTCACCTAAAAATACTGGATTATTTGGATTATAATAAGGACGACCACTCGAATAACTATAAGTAAATGAAAAATTTGTAGAAAACTTCTCAACTAAATATTTCATTACCACATTCACATTGTGTGGAGATACATAATCAGGAGTAGCTTTAGCAACATAGTTTTGATATAAGCGTTTCGTATCAACATAACTATAAGAAATCCAATAATCTAAATTTTTCGCTAAATCTTTATCTCTCCAAAAGAAATCAACTCCTTGCGCGTATCCACTTCCTGAATTATCAATTTGTCCGTAAACAAAACGAAATTGATTGGGTGTATAAGGCACTCCTTTCTCTAAAATCAATTGTTGGTAATCTTTGTAATACCCTTCTATTCTAAATACCCTGCTGTTTTTAATCCATTGATAATTAAACATATAGTGTGTTGAAATTTGGAAATCGGGTTTATAACCATAAATTAAATAATTTGAATTTGCTGATTGATAAAAGATACCGCTTGCAAAGGAAAACTGACCATTTTCTGAAGATTTATAAGCAAAAGCAAATCGAGGAGATACATTCCCTTTCTTTAACAAAGCAGAATATTCAACACGAACTCCCGGTTTAAAGGCAAATTTTGACCCCGGTTTGTATTCTCCTTCGTAATAAAAAGCCCCCATTGTTTCAGTAAAACCAGCCAAAAGCGTATCAAACTTTTGTTCATATTGAATGTGTTGGTATTCGAAACCAGTGGTATAATCATATTTTTCTCCAATATCACTTTTCATCTCGGCACGACCTTGTAATCTACTATCCTTTCTCAATAAAGGAACTATCCCAAATTGAATTTTATCTGTATTATCACTGTAAGATAATGAGGTAAAATAGCGTTTTCCAGGTCGAACATTGTATCTAAATGAGGTATTCAAATACGCATTATTATTTTCTAAACCAAATCGAATTTTACTACCAGCTAATGATGGATTATTAATCTCAACTCCTGTTTTAGTGTAAGATTGAGAAAAATTCATTTTAAATATTCCTTTAGAACTATCTAATTTGGAAACATAACGTGTAGAAAAAGAACCTCCTTCTGGCACATTATAATAATTTACATTGGTCGGTGTAACCCCGTAAAATGGAGATAAATTCAAATAGTTCCCACTGTATTCAATAGCATTATTTCCCATTAATTTTGAACCAGATAAAGAAACTCCGGCCATATTCAATCCTGCATTAAATGTACTCTTTTCTGGTAAATCATTCGTTTGTAAATCTAGTATGGCAGATAAAGCTTGACCATAGCGTGCAGAATAACCACCACTACTAAAGGAAGTTCCTTTAAACTGAA
>JBILUY010000029.1:0-19676 GCA_044370735.1 Crocinitomicaceae bacterium
GCAATTTTCACATTGTCAGGAATTTGAAATTGAGATACAAAATAGTAAACTGCTCTTTTACTTGAAAAAAAATAAACCTCTTCTTTTGGTAATTCAGAAGAGGTTATAGGTTTAAAAGTTAAAAAGGATGTGCTAACTAATTTGATATTATTTTCTAAACACCATTGTTTTAAATCGCTTTGTTCTTCAATTTCTTTGGTGATGAAAATAGAAGGCTTCATTTATTCTACTTCAACTTCATTTAAAATTGCGACCACTTTTTCAGCGAAACCTTCTAATTGTTCAGGTTCAAAATAGAAATTTTTGGCTGCTAAATTACTCGATGGTGCATACGAAACGAAAAGTTGTTTTTCATTCGGACAAAAAACTCCTAATGGAAGTTGACATCCACCTTGCATTAAGTTTAATATTTTACGCTCAACTCCAATTTTTTGTGCCACATCTGCGTGATTCAAATGAGTCATAATTTCTTTCATTTCAGTATCTTCTTCACGAATTTGTAAACCCAATACTCCTTGAGCAGGAGCAGGTACAAATTCTGTTGGATTTAATACTTCCACATGAAATTCAGACAAATCTAATTGCAAACGATCTACTCCCGCCTTTGCTAAAAGAATTGCATCATATAATCCATCTCGTAATTTTTGAATACGAGTTGGAACATTTCCTCTCAAATCAGTAATTTGTAAATCAGAACGATATAAGTTTATTTGTGATTTTCTTCTAGCTGAAGAAGTTCCAATAATTGCCTCTGATTTTAAATTCCACTTTTGTGATTTGTCAACCGATTCATTTCTTATTAACAACAGTTCAGATGGATCTTCTCTTTCTGAAACCGCAGCAATAATTAATCCTGCAGGTGGATTAGTTTCTAAATCTTTGTGTGAATGAACTGCTAAATCAATCGATTTATCCAATAAAGCTGTTTCTATTTCTTTGGTAAAAAACCCTTTTCCTTCTAGTTTATCAAAACTTAAATTTTGAATGGCATCCCCTTGTGTCACAATTACCTTAATTTCTACTTCGTGACCTAAATTTTCTAATTGTCTTTTTACGTGGTTAGCTTGCCACAAAGCAAGGTCACTTCCTCTTGAGCCAATGGTAATTTTTTTCATGGTGGTTAGGTAATTGTTGGTTAGGAATTTAGCATTATTTCTTTTGCTAATTTCATTGGCATACTCATGTATTTTTTCTCCATGTAGCCAATAATTTTATCTAGCACTTCTTTAGATTCTTCATCCAAAGATTCTAATTCTTTTCTGAAAACTTCGTTCATAGCAGTGGAACGAATATCTTTTACCATATTCGGCACTTCACGCATTGCGATTTCCACTTTTCGCATTTTATGGATTTGCATAAAAGTTTCAACTGCTTCTGATAATATTTGTTCTACATGAATAATTTCTTTAGAACGTTCTTGTAAATTTCGGTCTGAAATCTTTTGAAGATAATCAATCGAAATATGCGTAACATTATGTTTTTTGACAATCTCTGCATCTAAATCATGCGGAATTGCAATATCAATAACTACTTTGCGAGAAGTTTCTCCTTTTAATAAACTTTCATAAATTTCAGGAGTTATAATAGCTTGCTCTGAACCAGTACACGTGATTATTATATCAAAACCTTTATCGAATGTTTGTAAAGTATCTAAACCAAAACCGTTTCCTTTTAAATCCGAGGCTAAAGCTTGCGCTTTTTCAACTGTGCGATTAAATACTGTGAAATTTTTGTAGCCATGTTTTTTCAAAAATTTAGCCATATTCGAATTGGTCATTCCAGCACCAATCATTAAAACACGAGCGTCCAAAGGAATACTCATATCACGTAAGGTGTGGTAAGCCAAAGCTACTACAGAAACAGGTTTGTTAGCTATGCTTGTTTCAGTATATACTCTCTTCGCAGTTTCTATGGTGTGACGTAAAACAACACGTATAAAATCACCTGTTAACCCCATCGTTTTTGACGTTTCAAACGCATTTCTTACTTGCGTAATAATTTCACGTTCACCAACTATCATTGAGTCAATAGAAGAAGCAACTTGTAGTAAATGTTCAACCGCGTGAATTCCAGAATAGTTCTCTACAGCTTGTTGGAAAAGACTAATTTGTTGTTGTGAATGATGAGGATATAATGTTTCAAAAAAACGTTGTATAAAAGCTGCATCCACTTGTAATCGTGTGCAAAATAAGAATTCAACTCTATTACAAGTAGATAGAAACATCAGTTCATCTATCTGCATTTGATTTTTGAATTCAGTAAGCGTTGCTTCTTGTCTGTCTTGCTCAATATGGAGTTTACCTACTTCGGTAACGTCCAAATTTTTGTGGGTGAAAGCAAGGATATGAAAATGTTCCAACATCATTACAACTTTGAGTAGTACAAAAGTGCGGCATATTCCTTACTCGATTGTCACAGTATTGTCATATTATGATGAGAATGTTAATTTAGATTTAGTTTAAATTAGGCAAGAGGCATTTGGCAAAAGTGATTAGTAACTAGTAATTAGTACAAAATTTTAGTTGTTAGAAATTAGGGAATAAAAAAGGTAGAATAAAATTATCCTCCCCTTGATCCCCACTTAATGGGGAAATATTTAATCTATTATAAACATTTAGTGCGGCCACCATCAACTGGAACGTTGATTCCATTGATGTAACTCGCAGCTGGCGATGCTAAAAATGTGATTGCGTTTGCCACTTCTTCTGGTTGAGCGATACGCCCCATTGGAGATTCAGCAGCCATTTCAGCAAATATATCTTCCACTGTTTCGTTTGTTTTTGCCGACTTTGCTTCTGCAATTCCTTGTAAACGAATTGTGTTAGTAGCTCCTGGTAATACATTATTTACTGTAATATTAAAAGGTGCTAATTCCGTAGCCAATGTTTTGCTCCAATTAGCCACGGCTCCACGGATTGTATTTGAAACCCCTAGATTTGGTAAAGGCTGTTTCACACTTGTAGAAATAATATTAATAATTCTACCATATCCATTTTCTTTCATCAACGGCCATAATGCTTGAACCAACACGTGGTTACACACTAAATGCTGTGTGAATGTGTCATAGAATTCATCAATCGCTGCTTCTCGAATAGGTCCACCTTTTGGTCCACCTGTATTATTCACCAAAATATGACACGTTGTTCCTTCAGCTAGTTTTTTCTCTACTAATTCTTTTAATACTTTTGGTTGACTAAAATCTGCTGCAATATAACTATGTTTTTGTCCAGCAGGAGTTGGCAATTCAGCTAACACTTGTTTCAACTTGTCTTCACTTCTCGCAACTAAAACGATTGTCGCTCCTAATTGAGCCATTTCTAATGCAGTTGCTTTTCCAATTCCTTGTGTACTTCCACACACAAAAGCAGTTTTATTTTCTAAATTTAAATTCATTTCTATTTATTTAAAAAGTTCATTTCACTAAATTTCTTCCTGTCATTTCAATTGGTGTAGCAATACCTAATCTTCCCAAAATAGTTGGTGCTACATCAGCCAAAATCCCACTTTCTAAAGTAACATCTTCGTTGGTAACTAACACTACTGGTACTGGATTTAAAGAGTGAGCCGTATTTGGTGATCCGTCTGCATTGATAGCAAAATCAGCATTTCCGTGATCAGCAATCACTAAAAATTCATATCCCAAAGCTAATCCCGTTTCAATTACTTCCCCTAAACACGTATCAACAGTTTCCACAGCTTTTTGAATTGCTTCATAAACACCCGTATGTCCAACCATATCCGGATTAGCGAAATTCAAACAAAAGAAATTTGGTTTTTCTTGTTTCATATATGAAACGATATTTTCTTTCACTTCCGGTGCACTCATTTCAGGCTGCAAATCATATGTTGCCACTTTGGGTGAGTTTACCAAGATACGGTGTTCTTTCGGGAAAGTCGTTTCTCTACCTCCACTGAAGAAAAAAGTAACGTGTGGATATTTCTCTGTTTCAGCAATACGCACTTGGGTTCTATCCATTTTAGAAAGAACTTCACCTAATGTGTTTTGTAAATTATCTTTTTCAAAAATGATATTCACGTTTTGGAAAGTCGCATCATAATTTGTCATTGTAAACAATTCCAATGCTAACTTTTTCATTCCTAATTCAGGAAAGTCTTTTTGTGTTAACGTCGTAGTTATCTCACGTGGTCTATCCGTTCTAAAGTTGAATGAAATAGCCACATCACCTTCTTTCATTATTGCAATCGGCTGACCATTTTCAGTAATAACTGCTGGCTCGATAAACTCATCAGTAACATCATTTTCATACGAAGTTTTAATCGCCTCTAATGCACTTGTGAACTTCGTTCCTTCTCCTTTTACCATCAAGTCGTATGCTTTTTTCACACGTTCCCAACGGTTATCTCTGTCCATTGCAAAATAACGACCGATTACAGAAGCAATTTTCCCTGTTGTTTTTGCAAGTTCTTTTTCTAATTCCTCGACAAAATGAAGTCCACTTTTTGGATCACAATCACGGCCATCTGTAAAAGCGTGAACGAAAACATTCTCCACCCCTTCATTTTTAGCCATTTCACACAAAGCGTAAATATGTTCTTGTGAACTATGTACTCCTCCTTTTGAAACTAATCCATATAAATGAACGGCAACTCCTTTATCTTTAGCAGTTTGAAAAGCTTTCTTTAACGCAGGCAATTCAAAAAATTCTTTATCACGAATAGATTTATTAATCCTAGTAAGTTCTTGGTATACAATACGACCTGCACCGATGTTTAAATGTCCTACTTCCGAGTTTCCCATTTGACCTTCAGGCAAACCTACATCTTCACCACAGGTCATCAAGGTAGCAGCAGGATATTTTGCTAATAATCCATCCATTACAGGAGTGTTTGCATTGTAGATAGCATCCGATTTTGATTTATCGCCTATCCCCCATCCATCAAGGATAATTAAACCTACATTTTGTGTCATATCTTTCTATTTATATCGTCAAGTAATTGACCTTTTCGTTTAAACCGTAATTTCAAAAATCGCTCCTTTTGGCTGATTTTCTTTATATTGTAAATTACCACCAATCAATTTTGTGAATTCAGCAGCAATAAAAAGTCCTAGTCCTGTTCCTTTTTGAGAACGCGTTTCTTCATTTTCGAGTCGAACAAATTTCTTAAAAATATCTGCTTGCGCTTCTTTAGAAATTCCAGGCCCCAAATCTTTCACACCAAATTTACTATTTTGGTTGTCTTTATTTAGGAATAAAGTTAAATTTTCTTGAGAACCGGCATATTTCAACGCGTTTTCTATCAAATTGATTAAAATCGTTTTGGTCATAAAAACATCAGCTTCTATGTGGATCGTCTCATCTAGTTCTAAAACAATCCATTCTTTTTCAAGACGATGATTGTAGTTTGAAGCTAAATCGGTCATTAACTCATTGAGGTTTATCCATTCTTTATGCGCAACCATCGTTCCATTTTCAATTCTTGAGGCTGTAAGAATGGCTTCAACAATTTCTTCTAATCGTTGATTTTCTAGTAGCGCTTTTTGTAAAAGTTCGTTGCGTTTTTCAGTCGGAAACTCTCTTTTCATTAGCGTTTGCAAATACAATTTGGTAGAAGCTAATGGCGTTTTAAGTTCGTGGGTTACTGACAATAAAAAATTAGATTGTCGAATGGTTAATTGTTGGTCTTTTTTAATTGCAGATCGAATTCGCCACAACCCCAAAAACAAAATCAGGAAAAAGACAAGTCCCTCCCCTGTAATCATAATCACCTTGTGCGTTACCACACTATCAGTACCCGCAACTTCGTGGGTTAATTCAATTAAATGATATCCCCACCAAGCAAATTGCAAGGCTACATAAAAGGCAAGCACATAAAAAATGATGGCGGTTTGTCTCTTCACAACAAGAATTTGTCACAAAGATAAACAATGTAATGGTGAATGGTGAATGCTTAATGTTTAATGATGAATGTTTAATGGGAAATTTATTTTTTTTCTTTGATTTTGCGAAGAAGTTCGCGTTTAAACTGATTTTCTGCCTGGTAAAGTAGTGCGACTTTCTTCATTGGGAGTACTTTAGAATACTTCTCAAAATATTCTTTTTGAAGGTCTAACTCTTTTTGTCTTGTTGCAAAAATTTCATTCATAAAGATTTCTAATTCCTTTTCGGATAGATTCTCTCCTTTATTTTTTAATTCATCAAAATCAGACTTTTTGCTTTTACGTAGTTTTTCCATTTTGGTGTTGTACTCATTGTATAATGGCCAAAATGCTTGAGCTTCTTTAGACGTCAATTCTAATTTATTTGTTAAAAAAGCAATTTTTAACGCTTCTACTTTATCTGATTTAGATTCTTGTGCCCAAGAAGATAAAGAGCATAACAAAATCAGCGTGAATAGTATTTTTTTCATTTTTATTTAAATTTCTTCAATTAATAAATCTTCATCTGCTTCATCCAATAAATATTCTTCCATTGATGAAGTTTCTGTATGTTTTTCCACCGACTGAACAGAAAGTTCTTCTGCCAATAAGGTTTCGTCAAATTCTGAATCCATTTGATTATCCAAATAATCAACTGCCTCTTGTTTACTTATTTGTATTGATTGCTCTTGTTTGTTATTTTGAGTAAAATAAATAACAGAAACAACGACCAAAACAAGGGGTAAGGCATATTTTAACGAGTGACTCCATCGAAATTTATGCTTCACAGAAACTCGATCTTGAATGATAGACGGTAATTCATCAAAATACCCATCAGGAACTTGAAAATGATCCTTTTTAGGTAGTTTATTCAATAATGGCGCTATGTCTTTTAATTCTTCCATTTTGTGTTCTTGTCTATTTGACTATTCAAAAAGCAAAAAGTTTAATCACTTTTTAAAAAGTCTTCAATTTTTTTTGCTGCAATATGATAAGATGCCTTCAAAGCACCTACAGAAGTGTCTAATACTTTTGACATTTCTTCGTAAGACATTTCATCGTAATATCTTAAATTAAAAACTACCCGTTGTTTTTCAGGTAAAGTTAATAAGGCTTTCTGTAATTTACGTTCTATTTCATCACCCGAAAATGATTTATCTCCGTCTAATCGGGTAGATAGTTCTTTTTCAACATCGTGAATAGGAATAAAAAAGCGTGTTCTTTTTTTCTTCAAGAAAGTAAGTGACTCATTTACAGCGATACGATACAGCCAAGTAGAAAATTCAGCTTCTTGATTAAATTTTTCTAGCCCTTTCCAGGTTTTAATAAAAATCTCCTGAACTACATCGTTCGTATCATCGTGATCAATGACCATTCGACGCACTTGAGCATAAATTTTTTTCTGGTACTTTCGGACTAATAGATTGAAAGCGTAGGAAGGATTATCCCCACGAAACATTTCAAGTAATTCTATGTCTGAATACGTAGCCAACTATTTAATTTTTTTCAAAAAAATTGGCTGTCAATCAAGACAGCCAACCTCTCAAAAGTAGAAAATATTATCCTTTACGGTTTTCTTTTCTAACTTCTTTACCTTCTTTTTTATCTTGACGAAGTTCTTTACGCTCTTCTTTTACTTCTTTTCTAGCCTCTTTTACTTCCTTTTTAGATTCTTTCAATTCTTTTTTAGCTTCTTTCGTAGCATCTTTATCTCCAGATTGTTTTGCTTCTTTCGTAGCTTTAGCATCTTCCTTAAGATCTTTTTTAGCCTCTTTCAACTCCTTTTTAGCTTCTTTAAGTTCTTTTCTTTCTTGTTGCGCTTTGTCTTTTTTATCTCCTTTTGGAGCTTCTTGAGCGAATAATACAGAACCACTTAACACTACTAATACTGATAAAACTAACTTTTTCATAATTTCTAATTTTTTACTGTTTATATCTCTTTGACTAACTCAAATCAAAAAGGTTTAATTCAGATTAAAAAAAAATGAAAAAAAATTAATTTATTTAATTTTGATATGATAATATTTGGAAGAAAGACCTCCCCAAACACCTAACGCATTGTTAGTTACCAATGAAATTGGTGTACTACTCGACAAACCGAAGGGATTCGAAGAAATTGCAATTTGTGTTTCGATTGCTTTCCAATAATCGTATTGTTTCTTTTCCATCGTACAAAATTTCACAACCACAGAATCTCCTGTAACAAAGTAACGACCATTATCTGTATTGATTACCGGGGAATAACTTCGAATAATCTCAAAATTGATTTCTTTCCCATCAGTTCCATAATCGCTAAAAGTAGATAAGTAGCATGGAATAAAATCTGCATCTTTTCCAATTCTTTTTGTGTAAATTCGGTAGTAATTTTTTGTATTTGCCTGATCTTGAAATGAAATCTTTAAAAATTTTTGTTCTGGATTGTCTGTAGCCTCAACATAAGATAAACTTTTTAATGGAACCGTTTCCGTTAACGTTGTTGTTGATTCATAGACTTTTCCTGAAAGTTCAACTTTAAGTGTATATGTTTTTCCAATTTCTCCAGTAATTTCAGTTCCTTCGTAGTAATAGATTGGGAACTTATCATCGTATCTTTTTAGCGTTAACACTTCTGTTTTTCCATCAACTGATACGGATACTTTCGCAAAACTTGCAATGTATTGAAGAATGTTTGAACTGTCAATTTTATTAAAATAATCACTTGTTTTTGTGAGATAGACAATAGGATTTTTCTGTGGTTCGATATAACCTTCTACCACTAATTGCTGTTCAGATTTTACTTCATCTATTTTAATTTCTTTCGTACAATTCGAAAAAAACAACATACAGAAGTATAAAAGGAATACTATTTTAAGACGACTTTCCACGATATAGAGGGTAAAATAGTAAATAATGAAACTTGTTTAGCTTTTGTTTGTATCGCAAATTTTGAAAGGTCACCTGTGGTTTCAAAATAGATATAAAACGGATTTTGTCGAGCATAAACATTATACACTGAAAAATTAAGATTTTGTTCTATTTTTTCAGTCTTTTTAATTAAATAATTAAAAGAGATGTCCATTCGATGGTATGGTTCGATACGATATGAATTTTTTTGGCTGTAAGTATTTACAACATTTCCTTGAAGTATGTATCTTGATAGTGGGATTGTCATCGCGTTTCCTGATTTAAAGACAAACACCGTTGAGAAACTCCATTTATCATTTATCTCATAATTAAGCACTAGAGACAAATCGTGTCTACGATCATTTTTTGCATAAAATGTTCGATTGTTTTCAATATCAGGAAAGTTTCTTGTTGATTTAGAAAGTGTATACCCAATCCAACCAGTTGCCTTTCCAACATTTTTCTTTACCAAAAATTCAATACCATAGCTTTGACCTGTTCCAAAAAAGAAATTGTTGTCATAATTCGATTGCATTGAAATCAAACTCATCACACCTTCTTTGTATTCAATTAAGTTTTCCATTTTCTTGAAATAAACTTCAGAACTAAATTGAATTTTATCTTGTATAAAAGTTGTTGAATAACCTAAAGAAACTTGATGACCAACCTGAGGTTTTATCACAGAGCTTGATGGAACCCAAACATCCGTAGGTAATGAAATTGAAGAGACAGGTGCTAAATGGATATATTGATAATTGGTTGAATAAGTAAAATTCATCTTTGTTTTTTCAGAATAATCATATGAAATCTGTAATCTTGGTTCTGGATTATGGTATAAGGCAATGGTTTTATTTTTCGGATAATAAATCGAATCTGTTACCAAATTCTCTGTTAACACTAATCGTTGAAAGGGACCTAATTGTTGAAATATGGAGTATCTAATTCCAGCCATTAACTTCCACCTATCGTTTAATTGAATGTTTTCGAAAGCAAAAGCATTGTATTCAAACGAATTTAATTTCAGGGCTTTGTCAAACTTTGTGTCTGTTGTTTCTCCTTGAACACTAAAATTATTAGGTGAAATTTGATGTTTTATAACTTCTACTCCAAAAACAAATTTTGATTTATCATTATATGAGTGAGACCACTCATTTTTTAAAGTATAATCTTGAATTTTAGAAGTTAAATCAAGAGAATAATTATAAATACCTGCTCCAAATACCATTGCATAATTAACAAATCCGAAGGTTAGTTTCGATTGTAATTTATCCGTGACTTCACTAATCCATTGGGATGAAATTAATTGCGTTTGCCAATTTATATTATTCGAAAAAGTATTGTTTAGTCTATCATTGTAAATGAAATCATCTTTTCCTGATATTCCAGATAAAATGAATTTATTTCGATTGTTGATTTTATGCGTATACTTAAAATTAGCATCATAGAAATAATAATCGGATTGAAAATTTGATTTAGAAGAAAGCAATTTATTGAAATAATCTACATACGTTCGACGCACTGCGAACAATAATGAGGAAGTATCTTTTTTAATCGGACCATCGAATGCAATATTGGTAGCTAATAAACCTATTCCTACTTCCCCTTTCCATTTTTTAAAATTTCCAGTTTGAGATTGAATCCCAATCACAGATGAAACTCTTCCTCCATAATTTGCAGGTATTCCTGATTTATAGATGTCTACTTTAGAAATCGCATTCGAATTAAAAACAGAGAAAAACCCAAATAGATGAGAAATATTATATAACGAAATCTCGTCATATATTATTAAGTTTTGGTCTATCCCACCACCTCTTACATAAATCCCATTTCCATCTCCTGAAGATTGTATACCAGGTAATAATTGGATTGCTTTAAGCATATCATTTTCACCCAAAAATGTAGGTAATTTCTCAATTTGCTGTTGAGATAATTGCATATTTCCCACATCATTTTTTTTAGAATTTGTTCCTTTAATGATAATCTCTTTTAATTTTTGGATTTTCGGGACAAGCGAATATTCTGATTTAAACTCTGCTAAATCTTTTACTATAATCGTTTGGGAATTGTAACCTTGACATCTGATAGTTAAAACGTAGATTGTATCAGAAAAATCCATATCGCTTACACTAAAAAAGGCAGTTGAATCTGGCTGTAAAAGTGTGTTATTCAATTTACATTGAGCACTTTTAAGAATAGCATTAGTCTCTTTATCAACTACTTTCCACGAATAATGAGTTTGAGAGTATCCCCAAAAAGAAATACTTAGAAATAGAATATAAATTATAGTTGCTTTCACAGAAACTCAAAGATACATATTCCTTGCTATCTGTTATTTAGATAGGTTATGATACCAGATACTTTTTTAGAAATTTCTTCCCAATTTTCACTTCTGTCTAGATATCCATACATAACTTCTTCGCACGTTTTAATGATAAATTGATAATCCTCAATTATACTCAATGATACATTTTGTGATTCCATTTGAGTAGAAAGTACTTCAACAGAAGGTGTTGAGGAACCGCTAGATAATTGATGTGCGATGTATTTTGGTAGATGTTTATGAATTAAACCAAAAGCAGCTGTATAATCTTGACGTAACGCATAGGTATATGCATCATCTAAAAATGTGCTAGATGGTTTCTCTTGTTGGATAAATATTTCTGGTTGAATTTCTTCTACAGCTTGATTGGTAATTATCTCCTCATTTTTCTTTTTTGATTTTTTTCTGGATGAAATAAAAAGTAAACCTCCTAACACAACAATTACTATTAAAAGAAAAGCAATCCATTTGTTAGCGTGAGGTATGGTTTTTTGATTGTTTTCATCGTTTGATGCTGTTGGTTTGACCAAAACTTCTTCATCACTTTGAATATTGATTGTATCAACAGCCTGAACTTTCGCTATTTCTTCTGATCCTTCTACATCAATTGTTTCTGCTTTCCCCTTTACGGTTACATATTTTTTCAAAGATGGGTCAAAATAACTGATGGATAAATTCGGTAAATCGATCTTTCCTCCTTTGTTTACTTTTAGATGAAAGATAAACTTTTTAAAACCTGTCACACCTTCATCCGTGTAATCTAATTCTTCTTTTATTTCAGGATCTCCATAGATGCTCAATCCATCAGGTAAATTCAATTTTGGTTTAGAAATAGTATGTAAATTTCCTGTACCTTTTACATTCATTTCCAAGGTAATCACATCACCAACTTTAGCGGAAGTGTTAGATATAGAAGTTTGCAAGGAATATTTTCCAACGGCACCAATAAAATCTTTCGGTGCTCCTTTCGGTAAAGGCAAAACTTCAATAAATGTAGCATTGGATTCAATTCTTGCTTGTTCATCAAAAAATCCACCCCGATTAAATTGTAATACCATTTCAAAAGGTTTTACAATAAATTTTCCTGTGATGGCAGGAAAAACTAATTGTTTATTACTTGAAAAAGTTAAAAATGTAGTTCCTTGGAAGTTTTCACGGTTTAACGAAAAATTATCTGATTTCTCCAATTCAAAAGTTTCAGCGGCACCTTTAAAAGAAAAAGGTTTGTAATCTCGCATCATATTCAAACTCACTCTTGAATATACTTTTGCTGCTAGAATTAATGGTTCTCCTTCATACACTTTTGCACTCGACTTTTCGATAATTCCGAAAATCGCTTCTTTCATATTGTGCTTTGTGATTTCACCTTCTGTATTATCAAATTTTCTAGCCTTTGTTGGGTCTGATTTAAGTTTAACCGTAACAGTAAGCGAATTAGATTTATACGTTTTCCCTTTTTCTTTTACCGTTGCAGTAATGGTATATTTTCCTTCTTTTTTAAATACTCCTTCTTGTGCATTTTCGACTACAAAAGACCAAGTATTATTGATTAAAGATTGTTGAACACTCCTTGAATTACCTCCTTGAATAAAAGAGGATGGAAAATCAAACTGAACTTGACCATCTATATTTGCTTTTAAAGTAAATACAACAGATTGCCCTACTTCAACCGGTTTTTTATTAATAGAAAGTTGAATATCTGGCTTTTGTGCAAAAAATATCCCACAAATAAAAACAAAAATAAATGTAACTATATGTTTACCAGTCTTTACCATTATTGTTTGATTTATTTTTATCTGAACCTTTTTCTAAATTTTGCTTCGTTTTCATTTCGTTTTTCATCAACTCATCCAACATACGTTCAGTCCTATCTTTTTGCATAGATTGATCAGGTTGTGGTTGATTGTCTTCTTGCTTTTTATCGTTATTCTTTGGATTAGGTTTCGGTTTCGGAGGATTTTTTTTGTTTTGATTATCCTTCGGTTGGTTCTTTTGTTTCGGTGGTGGTTGGTTTTTTAAGGCCAAGGTTAAATTATGTCTTGCTTTTTCGTTTGTAGGATTTTTGCGTAATGCTTTTTTGTATGCTTCAATCGCCTTTTTATAATCTCCTGATTTATAATATGAATTACCCAAGTTATAATTTAAATCTTCCTCGTTTTTAGGTTTATGTTTGAGTATTTTATTGTAATAATCAGCTGATTTATTAGCGTATCCTACTTTGTAAGAAGCTTGTGCCAATTCCGCTCTTAAATCAATTCCTTTCGGTTTTAGTTTATTTACTTTTAGGTATTGATTGTAAGCTTTTTTATAATTCTGTGTTTTATATAGATTACGTGCAAGTTTAAGCTCTTCTCTCCAATCTTGAGAAAAACCATTCCCTGCAAAAAGCAAAAATATTAAAACAAACAAAACCCTCATCATAAACATCTTTAAACCAATTCTTTCTACTTTCTACTTTCTACTTTTACCTTAAAAAAAGGATAAAACAAATACGCACAAAATAATAACAATCCAATTCCCATAAATACAGGATAAAAATTCTGTTTGACTTTCATTTCTGTTTCAACGGAATTTTCAGTATCTGACAATGTAACGTATCTACTTACCGTAGATTGAAAATCAGGATAAACAGAGTTAATCACAATCGCTGTTCCTCCGGTTTGCTGGGCAATATCCACCAAAAGTTTTTTGTTTAATTTTGAAATAACCCGTTTTCCAGTAGGTAAAATTTTATAACCAAATTCTGGATGTAAAGGGTCATTCGGTACATATCCTCCTTGATTAGAACCTATTCCAAAAACTGCTAATTTGATATTTTTCTCTTTTACTGCTTTCTCTCCTTCTGATAAATTCCCAATATGATCTTCCCCATCGGTAATCATCATCGTAATTTTGGTGTTCTTCGATTTGGTAAACATTTTTGAAGAAATCAATAAAGCTTCGTTGACGTTCGTTCCTTGTTTTGAAATGATATCTGTTTGAATTTCATTGACAAACATTTTAGTAGCGTGATAATCGGTCGTAATTGGCAATTGAATTTGTGCAGTTCCAGCAAAAACACATAATCCAACACGCTCTCCACGTAGGGTATTTATGAAATTGATAATCCCTCTTTTAGCAATATCCAAACGAGAATCAACGGATGATAAATCTTTCACATTCATTGAATTAGAAATATCTAAACACAAAACAATTTCTTGATTACGTTGATTTGAAACTGCTTTACGTGTGCCAAAAACAGGTTGCATTAATCCAATAATTACAAAAAGTAAGGCTGTTCTTAACCAAAAATATCTCCATTTAATCACTTTCAGATTCAGCTCTTTTAGCATCAAGGTTTTGATTGTTTTTTCTGGATATGCGCTAATACGTTTGTTTTTCCATTGCATAAATTGTCCTTCAACAATCCAGATCACAGGAATAATCAGTAATAACCAAGCGTAATTTGGATGAAGTACCGATGGAGTTAATTCAGCATTTATAAATTCATTTGCCAATCGTTTCGCAGATTCTTCTGCCTCTAACGGAATAAATTGTTTGGCCCACTCTTTTTTAAAGTCAATCCATTTGATAACCAGAAATACTATTCCAAGCAAAAACCACCACATTATTTCAAGTAAAATAACAAAGCGGAACAATTTCCCAATCGGATATGTATACTTATTATTATTCATTCGTTTTTAGCACTATGCGATTTGCAACAAATACATACATTAACACCAATATTCCTACTAAAACAAAAGGACCAGGGCTGTATGGCGGTTCAGCATTGTATTGTGTATCTTTTATTTTGCGTTTTTCTAACTTATCAATTTCTTTATAGATGTCTCTCAATGTTGCTTCATCCGTTGCTCTAAAATATTTTCCTCCAGTAATTTGTGCAATATTTTGCAGGGTTGCTTCATCAATTTCTACTGGCATATCTTGATATTCCACTCCGAAAGGGGTCATCACAGGCATCGGAGCCATTCCATTCGTACCAATTCCGACGGTATACACACGAATGTTTTTCTCTTTTGCTAAAGTCGCTGCTGTTTCAGGCGTCATTGACCCCGAGTTGTTACTACCGTCAGTAAGTAAAATGATCACTTTCGACTTTAATAAGTCGCTACGCAAACGAGTTACCGCAGTTCCTAACCCTGTACCAATAGCCGTCCCCCCTTCCAAATTACCAGGTTGAATTAAATCTATTTGATTTTTTAGCACTTCATAATCCAAGGTAGCAGGACAAGCGGTAATTGCCTCTCCTTCATAAATTACAAGACCAATTCTATCTCCAAAACGACTGTCAACAAAACGTTTTGCCATCTCTTTTGAAACAGCTAATCGATCTGGTTCAAAATCCCTCGCAAGCATAGATGCTGAAACGTCCATTGCAAGGATCAGGTCTATTCCATATTTATATTTAAAGTTGAGCGCTTCTTCTGAATTTTTGAAAAAAGGTTTTGAAAGTGCTAAAATGAAACACGTTAAAATCAATCCGTAAGCAATAAAAATTGATTTTCTAACCTTATCTACCCAATCTCTTTGTAAGTTAATTTGGTGTTTTTCTAACCTTGAAAATTTTAACACGCCTTTATTACGTTGATCCAAATGAAACAACCACCAAACCACAGCAGGCACCAGCCACAAAAGCCAAAGCCAATGAGGAGCCAAAAATTCTATATGTAGAAAATCGATACTCATCTGTGATTGCTATATGTTTCTTCAACTATTGATTTAGAACGTGTTCCTACTTGTAACATATCCAATTCACTTGGTTCAGATTTAGCAAACTTCACCATATCAGATTGTTGTAGTACCCATTCAATATCCAGAAGAACTGTTCTATTCACTTTCAATTGATTTAAAAGCAATTGAATTTCGTAGGATGTTTTTTCATTTAAAGAAAGTTGATAATTCGCTCCTAAATAAGATTTTAATATGGTTGAAAGTTTGAAATAATATTCTTTTTCACCGTGTTCCACCCAATATTTTTGTGCAATTAATGTGTCAATTTCTTGAATTGCGATTTCAGCATAAGTCTGTTGTTTTTTACTTTCTGTCGGAATTTTCTTTTTTCTTCGTTTTACCCAAAACCAAAGGATTAGGGCAATTCCTAAAACAACGATACCCCATAAAATCCAAGTAGAATTTTGCTTCAGCCACGATTGAAATTCGGATGGTATATCTGTGAAAATAGATTTGATGTCTTTTATTTGACCGTTTTTATCCACTTTTGGGAAGGTTACATTCAATACTACTTTCTCAAATGTTTCTACTTTTTTACCAATACTTATTGAAAATGAAGGAACAACATATTTTCCAGAATCCCAAGCAGTAACGACATAAGTTCCACGCCAAGTCCAAGCATCTTGTTGTTGAAAAACTGTATCATTAAAATCACCAATTATTTCTAACGGATGATTAGCATCTTCACAAACAATTGTACCTGATTTTGCAGGAAACGATAGCGAAGGTTGTTCTCCGTTACCTTTAATCTCATATATTAATTCTGTTTGTTCTCCTATTTTTAATGAATTACGCAGCACATAAGATTTCAACTGACTGAATGAAACATTCGCCCAGCATACTAAAAAACCTATGATAATCAGTCGCTTCATTATTTATGTCTTTTAAACAAACGAATTAATTTTGGTATGTAATCTTCATTCGTATCTAGTGGCTCGTATTGTATTCCTAAACGGGAAAACATATCAGTCAATTCCGCTTGTTGTTTAAGGTAAGTGTTTTCATATTCATCCCTAACAGATTGGTCAGATGTATTCACCCAATTTGTATACCCTGTTTCAGCATTATACATTTGAATTAATCCCAAATCTGGTAATTGCGCTTCCCCTTTGTCGGTTAATCCTAACGCAATCAGATCGTGTTTTTTACGAAGTAGGGAAATACTTTGTTCTAAATTCTGTTCCGTCATAAAGTCACTGATCACAAAACAAATAGATCTCTTTTTCATACAATTACGAAAAAAGGCAAAACCTTCATTCAAATTAGTTTTTTGAGATATCGGTTTGAAATCAATAAACGTGCGTAATATCGATAAAGCGTGTTTTTTTCCTTTCGCAGGAGGAATAAATTTTTCTACCTGATCAGAAACAAACATTGCTCCTACTTTATCATTATTCTCTACAGCTGAAAAAGCCATTACCGCCATTAACTCTAACGCCAGTTCTTTTTTAGATCTTTCCCCTGTACCATAAACCGTGGACTCTGAAATATCCACCATCAACATCACCACTAATTCCCTTTCCTCCTCAAAAACTTTCACATAAGGTGCGTTATATCTTGCCGTTACGTTCCAGTCTATCGTGCGAACTTCATCTCCAATTTGATAATCTCGAACTTCACTAAACGTCATCCCTCTCCCCTTAAAAGAAGAGTGGTATTGCCCCGTAAAGAATTGTTTGGTCAACCCTTTTGTTCGAATTTCAATACGACGAATTTTTTGTAAAAGTTCTGTTGTGGTCATTGGTTACGGTACATCAACACGATTGATTACTGCTTCTACGATTTGCTTTGCAGACATATTCTCTGCTTCAGCTTCGTAAGTCAACCCAATTCGGTGTTGCATCACATCTACAGCAATCGCACGAATATCTTCTGGAGTTACGAAAGCTCTATTTTGTAGAAATGCGTGTGCTTTTGCTGCCAAGGCTAAATTGATACTTGCACGCGGAGAACAACCATAATCAACAATGTGTTCTAATTGAGGCAAACCATATTTAGCTGGATTACGAGTAGCAAACACTAAATCAACAATATACTGCTCAATTTTTTCGTCTAGATATACTTCACGAACCAAATCACGAATACGTAAAATATCTACAACCCCCATTACTTTTTGCACTTTCTCCAATCCTTCTTTGCGTACATTTGCACGAATAATAAGTTTCTCCTCTTCCATTTTAGGATAATCCAATACCACCTTCAGCATAAAGCGATCCACTTGCGCCTCCGGTAAATTATAGGTTCCTTCTTGGTCAATCGGATTTTGTGTCGCCAATACCAAAAAAGGAGAAGGTAAAGGATAAGTTTCATCACCAATAGTAATCTGACGTTCTTCCATTGCTTCTAGTAAAGCACTTTGCACTTTGGCAGGAGCACGATTTATCTCATCTGCAAGAACAAAATTTGCAAATACTGGTCCTTTTTTTACGGTAAACTGTTCGCTTTTTTGATTGTACACCAAGGTACCGCTAACATCCGCAGGAAGTAAATCGGGAGTAAATTGAATACGACTAAAGGATGCTTCAAGCGCTTCAGACAAACTTTTAATCGCTAATGTTTTAGCCAATCCAGGAACTCCTTCTAATAATATATGACCCTCTGCTAATAAGGCGATTAACATACGGTCTAACATATGTGTTTGACCAACAATGACCTTACTAACTTCTTTACGTAATAATTGAATGATTTGATTTTCAGTTTGAATTTTTTCAGTCAATAAACGGATACTTTCCGCTGGACTTAACACATTATTTTCGAATGTAGACATAACTCACGCAATTTGAATAACAAAAATCAGAAAGTTTACTCTCGTAAGGATTGCATTTGCTGTTAATTAATGTTAACATTGTAGCCAAATTTTGTAAAGTAAAGATGACCAAAGAACGCCTTTGTTTGGAATGTAAGGGTAAATTAAGAGGACGCAAAGACCAAAAGTTTTGCTCTGATTATTGTCGTAATGCTCACAACAACAAATTGAACGAAGATGCCAATAAATATGTGCGTCGTATCAATGGTATATTACGAAAAAACAGACGCATTCTTGAAAAACTAAATCCAAAAGGGAAAGAAACCGTAGATGGAATCACATTAGCTGAAGAAGGGTTTAATTTTCATTACTTTACAAACATTTATAAAACCCAAAAAGGAGGCATTTATTATTTCTGTTACGAATATGGCTATCGTAAATTAGAGAATGATCAATACATCCTAGTGCTGAAACAAGATTACGTCAAATAAGTGGCAATTCCGGATAAAATTCGCAAAATCGAAAACCTACATATCTTGTTTTGGTTAGGGAAAGATTTGTGTTGGTGTATGGAATGGAAAACCCTTGGGATTATTATGATTATTCACACATTGAGTTTATGTTTATACACTACCTGGAAAATGCGAAAAGATATCACTGAAATCTACCATAATCTCGCTGTTTTGTGTTGGATTATCGCAAATAGTTATTGGATGAGTAGTGAATTTTTTGGTTTTGATGAAAAACTGTTGTTTTCTACTATTTCAGGAAAGGATTTGGCTATCATCCCTTTTGGATTGGGAATTCTGATTTTAATTTATTTTTATTTGATAGTCTATCAAAGAATTAAAGAGCACTGATTATCAATTCTTTCATCTCCTTAAACATATCTCCACTTTTAAAAACAACATTTTCCATTGAAATATAATTTTCGATTGGAAGATATTCATTTTCGGTAGGAATTACAAAATAGATTTTTGTATCGTTTGATTTTAATTTTATTTCATCAATCAACTTTTGCTTTTGAGAAGTCAATTCACTGCAATGATTTAGATGAATTAAAACTAAAATAGGATTTTCCTGAATAAATGTAAGACATTCTTCTATTTGATTGAAAG
>JBILUY010000093.1:0-9752 GCA_044370735.1 Crocinitomicaceae bacterium
ACCATCAGTAGCCAAATAATCCGTAGTCATTCTCGAAAATTGAGAATCTTGCGTCACAAAAAATACTAAAGAAGACTTATTGTTCAAAACGATTACGTGTTTTAACGAATGCAAAAGTAACGAATGCGTTGTTTATCAATTATTTTTTATATTTGTAAACCACAATTAATATTTGTATAATTGATATGAACAGACAAATCACTATTAGCGATAATATTCGACTTTTAAGAGAATATCAAGGTTATAGTCAAGAGTATGTAGCTCAAAAACTAAACATTACTCAACAAGCTTATTCCCATATTGAAAAAAATCCGGAAAACGCACCACTCAAACGTTTAAAGGAAATTGCAACAATCTTACAAGTTAGCTTGATAACACTACTTGGTGAGGAAGATACGTATATACTTCAGAACTTTAATCAGAGCGGTGGACATGCAGCAACTCAAATGAATGTATCGACCTCTACGAATGAGAAAGAAGTTTATGATCGTTTGGTTAGTGAATTGAAAGAAGAAATTTTATTTTTGAGAGAGTTGATTAAAAAATAAAGTTTACAAAACAGTAAAAATTGGAAAACAAATTTGGATGGCTGAAAATTTACGTAGAACACATTTCAATACAGGTGAAAAAATCAATTTTACAGAAGATAAAGACGATTGGAAAGCATCACCTCAAGGGATTGCAAACGCCTATAATTTTGATAGTACAACTTATAAAAAAACAAGGCTTTTATTATTCTTGGCAAATTGTAAATGATAAACGAGGTATTTGTCCAATTGGTTGGCATGTACCTAAAGATAGTGAATGGAAGGTTTTGGTTAAAGAATTAAAAAATGAAAAAATAGGGATCAAACTCATCGAAAATAATTCAAATCATTGGAAGAATGTTCAAATAGATACAGTCAATCAAAACATTGCTGGTTTTACTTCTTTACCTTCAGGATTAATGAAAGAAGATGGAAGTTTTCAAGAAACTTATACTACTTCTTAATGGTGGAGTAATTCGCAATACTTTGGAAATTTTTCGTGTTATTTTAAAATTGATTTAAACTCAAATAAACACGAACATCCTAATGGAAATCAAAATTTAGGAATGCCTGTTCGCTGTATTAAAGATTAATTTTCCAATAATCAAACGGATTATCCATTTTATATTCATACCCCAAAAGGGATTTCGACTTTTGATTTGAAATAGACTTTCCTTTTTCACTTTCAATAAAATGCGGCTGTTCTAAACCAAATTCATTGCAAGCAAAGGTATAATATTCCGCTTTTGATGGATTTACAGAGGCACAACCATTTATTATTTCACCAAACTTATTTTGTTTTATGCAATTCACAATAAGATTAATGGCATCTATTCTATAAATTAAATTCACAGGATGAGATCCATTTGGAATATTTTCTCTACCAGCAAAAAAACGAGCTGGATGGCGTTCCCCACCAACAAGCCCAGCCATTCGAATAATTGTCAATCTACCTTTATCTAATTCTTTCGTTAACAGCCATTCAGCATAAGCAATGTTATTTTCTGTTGCTCGTTCCTCTATAATTATATCTTCTTCCTTGAAATGCTTTGGAAGATCAGGATATACACTTGTCGAGCTAATAAAAATAAATTTAGTCGAAGCAGGAAATGCTTTTACGACTTTACATAAATGATCTCCATAGCTTTTAAATTCTGTTTGTCTACCAGGAGGAAAATTTAAAATGACACAATCTGTGTTTTCAAAAATTGGATAAAACTTAAAATCACTTACTCGGCTACTCCAACAGATTGCAGGTAAATTATTTTCTTTTAATTGTACTATTTTCTCGTCACTCGTTGTGGTGCCTACAATTTCATAACCTAAAGTTTGTAACTGTAGAGCTAAAGAATGACCTAACCATCCGTATCCGATGATGGCTATTTTCATTTTGAAGTTAGGGATAATAAATTTTGATAATACTCATACAAAGCCATTTGAGATCGAACTGGAGTATCTAAATCATTGGTTTTATATTCATTTTGAAGCTTCTTATCTACAATCCTAGATTTTTGGTTATCTGACCATTGAATACCGAAAATTGTTTGAAGTTCATTTTGAAGCACTTCATCTAAAATTGGAGCACCCACTTCAATACGTTTATCTAGGTTACGTTCCATCCAATCGGCAGATGAAATATAATATAGAGGATTACCATTGTTCTCGAATATAATAAAACGAGCGTGTTCCAAAAATCGGTCTACAATACTTATTACTTCTATGTTTTTTGCATGTTTCTTTCCTGGAACTAACGAACAAACACCACGCACGTTCATTTGAATTTTCACTCCCGCATCGCTCGCTTGGTATAATTTTTCGATCATACCATCATCAACCAAATTATTGATTTTGATTTTAATCCCAGATTTTAACCCTTTTTTAGCGTTATCGATTTCATTTTGGATTAAAGAAGTTAGTTTTCTTCGACTATTAAAAGGAGATAGTAATAAAGAACGATATGTACTGCGTTCCATATTGTTTTCCATTAAATTGAATACTTTTCTAACTTCTTGACAAATGGATTTATTGGTTGTAAAAACACCAATATCAGAATAAATTCTTGCTGTTTTTTCGTTAAAATTACCAGTTCCAACAAAGGCAATTATCTGTTCTTTCCCTTTTACAACTCTAGTTATTTTTAATAGTTTTGAATGCACTTTCAAACCAGGAACACCAAAAATCACTTTTGCTCCTTGTTCTCGCATACGTTCAGCCCAATACAAATTATTCTCTTCATCAAAACGTGCTTGCAATTCAAAAATCACAACAACCTCTTTTCCATTACTAACCGCATTCAACAAAGCATTCATAATTTGAGAATTCTTTGCAAGTCGATACACATTAATTTTAATAGATTTCACGTCAGGATCAATCGCCGCTTCACGCAAAGTATCAACAACATAATCGAACTTTTGATATGGAAAATGAAGTAACACATCCTTTTTATCGAATACTTCCAAGTAACGTTTTGCATTGACTAAATCAGGATGGTCTAATGGCGGTAATTTTTCATAGATAAGTTCTTTTTTTCCAAAATCTGGAAAATCGGCAAAATCTTTAAAATTGTGATATCTTCCACCAGGGATGGCATTTAATCCATCTTTTAAGTTCAGTGATTTTAATAGGTATTTTTTTAAATCTTCTGGCATATGACGATCATATACAAATCGTACAGGTTCTCCCTTTTTTCGATTTTGTAATGATTTTTCCATCTTTTCAATGTAAGAAACGGATAAATCGTCGTCAAGATTTAATTCAGCATCTCGAGTGAATTTAAAAGTAAATGCCTCTAATTCATCTGCTTCAAAAATAGAAAATATAGCGTCTAAATGAAGACGAATGATATCATCAATTATGATAAAGTAATTTCTTTCCCCTTCATTGATATGATAAAAACGTTTGTAATTAGAAGGAATTTGAATGTAGGCATATTGAATTTTTTTACTGCTTGATTTTTTTAATCGTACAGCCAAATAAATATGTTTGTCTTGTAATTTTGGAAATGGATTTTTAGGATTTAGGATGATTGGAACGATTTCGTGTTTTAAATCAGAATGAAAAAAATGGGTTAATTCTCGTTTGTGTTCTTCTGATAAATTATGTTCGGTTAATTGATAAACTCCTTCTTTTTCCAGTTGCTCTAAAATCTCTAAATAGGTTTTATCAAACATTTTTCGCTGCTTCATTACTTCCTCCCTAATATCTTCTAATAAATCAGAAGCAGAGCCTTTATATCCTTGAACAGTAGCATTTTTAATTGAAACTAATCTTTTCACATTTGCAACTCGAACACGGTAAAATTCATCCATATTATTGGAATAAATACCTAAAAAACGAAGTCGTTCAATAATTGGAACACGGTTGTCCATCGCTTCTTGTAATACTCTTTCATTAAAAGAAAGCCAACTCAATTCTCTGTTTACCAATTCCATAATTAAATCAATTCTTGCTAATTTTTACAAAAATAAAAATACAATGTTAGTTGTATATTAAGTGGATAAAACTGATATTTTTTTTGCACAAAGTATAACAAAAAAACGCAATTAACGTTGAATACAACATATGAGTAAACGCACAAGGGTATTTCCCTATATAATATTATTTATCTACCTATTTTTCAATGTGTTTTTTGTGTTTTCACAAGAAACATATAATGATTGTAATAAAGCGTTAGACCTGTGCCCTAATTTAATTACCAAAGCGAATAACATTTTAGCTAATAAAACATTATGTACAGATTGTGAAGATGATTTTTCGTCTAAACTTTGTTTTCCATCAAATAATACTATTTGGTTTCGTTTTTATACGAATGATGTTGGAGGTGATGTAACAATTAATATTAACTCGATAAATTATTTAATTACACCAGGTAAGTCACAAAACTTACAAGCTTCAATTCTTCAAGCGAAAGTAGCCTGTGATGCAAGTACCTACAAATCAATTGGAAATTGTATTTCAAATGGGTCAAATGCAATAACCTTAAACGCAAACGGATTGGCTCCAAACGAAACTTTTTATCTTGTTATCAACGGAGCACAAAATATGGGTGATAATTCTCCAGCAGAAGCGAGTTTCGAATTACAAATTTCAGGAACAGGAGTAAATAGACCTATACCAAGCATTACTCTTGATAAGCCTAAAGATAAATATTGTCAAAATGATGTATTCACATTTAAATGCTCAACCGCAGATTGTAATGACAGTAGTACTTACCATTGGTTTTTAAATGATGAATTGATTGCCATCACAGATACTAATTTAATTTCTTTAAGCAAATTAAAAACTGGAGACCATCTTAAAGTAAGTAATACCTGTTTTAAATCTTGTCCATTCATGGTGAAAGATAGTTTGAATCTACCACTAGTAGTAAAGTTTGATGTTTTTGCAGGAAACGATACCACTGTATATGAAGGAAGTACTTTTAATTTAAATGGAAAAACATCTGTTGATACCGTTCGTTGGCTCCCTTTTGAATTTATTTCCGATACAATTTCTCCGAATCCATCAATTAAGGCCAAAAAAACGATAACTTATTCATTTTCTGGAATTAAAAATGGTTGTGTAATTTCGGATTTAAAAACAATCCATGTAATTCAAAAAAATAATAAACCACCTACCTCATTTTCTCCAAATGGTGATAATATAAATGATGTATGGGAAATACCTTTTCTAGAAGATTTTCCGAATTGTCATATCCAAATCTTTACTCGTTGGGGGCAATCCGTTTTTGAAACTACAGGATATAATTATTTAAAATCCTGGGATGGAAAGTATAATGGTAATTTGGTTGATCCAGGCACCTATTTCTATGTAATTGAATTGCGAGATTTAGAAATTACAGAACCAATAAAAGGAAGTTTAACTATAGTTCGATGAAATTTACATTAATCTTTTTTTTCGCACTAACAATTTCCGGTGTATTTGGACAGCAAGACAATGTTTTTAGTCAATGGTGTTTTAATCATAACACTTATAATCCGGCATTAGCAGGAATAAAAAACTATCAAGAATTAAAGTTAATAAGTAGATTTCAATGGGTAGGATTTGATGGAGCACCAACGTCACACCTTATTAATTATTCAACACAAATACAAAATAAACGAACCGAATATTTAACTCCAAGACATGGTTTAACTTTTCAATTTGAAAATGATAATATTGGAGCGTTTAGTACAAATAAAGTATTAATAGGATATGCATTTCATCGAAATTTTACCAAAGATGCTCGATTCTCTATTGGTTTAAGAAGTGGTGTTACTCAATTATTTTTTGACAATGAAAAAATAACGTATTTAACCCCAGACCCAACGTTTAATAAAAATCGAACTCTTTACTTACCAAATATTTCACTCGGTCTTTGGTGGAATACAAACTCCTATTATCTCGGACTTAGTTTACAACAAATTGCAAGCACAAACTGGGATAAGTTAGGAGTAAATTCAGCATTTAATACTCATATTTTATTTTCAGCTGGAACTAAATTTGAGCTAAATAATGCAATTACATTTATTCCAAATTTGATGATTGCAAAAACAATTACTAATCCAATACGTATCGATGCAATTGGATATATTGATTATCAAAATCAATTTAAATTTGGTTTAGGAATAAGAAATAATGAAAGTATTCTAGGGCTACTACAATTTAGAATAAACCACCAGTTTTTTGTAGGTTATTCCGTTGATTACATAACCAATACCCTAAGTTCTGGATCTATTTTGACACATGAAGTAAATTTCCAATATGCTGGTGATCATATTAGAGATACAGAAAAACTCTCTTGCCCGCTTTTTTAATGGATGTAATATGGTGATATCATCTTGTAAACAATTACTCCTGTAATCGCAACATACACCCAAATTGGCCAAGCTATTTTTGCCCACTTTCTATGTCTTTCGAAATTTTGTTCGTAAGCAAATAAATAAGTAAATAAAACAAAAGGTATTACAACAATACTTAATAGAATATGCGATGCTAATAAAAACAAATAGATAATTCTTGATGAGCCAACTTGTGCTAATTCAAAAGAATCTAACTGATTGTCATGATTGATATCACCATATTTCACTTCTGTACTTGTTATGTGATAAGCAACATAACATGCTAAAAACAATAAAGATAGTACCAAACATACTTTTACTAATTTTTGATGTAAAGCAATATTTTTTTTCTTTACTGCAATTAACGCTCCAATTAATAAAATTGCAGTAACACCATTTATTGTAGCGTATGTCGGAGGTAAAAAGGATAAATCAACTCCATCAATTTTGATTTCAAACAACAATGCTACTACAACAGGAATAGCAATGGATGCACCAATAATTAACTTTCTAAACCCCTTATTTGTTGGTTGCGTGTTCAATGTTGTACTCATATTTTAAAAGTTTACGTACGTCTTTTTCTAATAAATCTACTTGTTCCGTTTGCGTTCCTATATATACTCCTCTCACATACCCATCTTTGTCTACCAAAACAAAAGCAGGAGAGTGAGCATAACCACCAGCAGACTCAATGTCCTTATTTGCAAACACCTGAAAATAATTAACACCTAATTGATGGGTTTTGTTTTCATCCCCTGTCAAAAACACCCAGTTTTTAGCTGTAATTCCGTTTTTAGAAATATATTTTTGAAGTATTGCTGGTTGATCTGTCTTTGGGTCAATACTAAAAGAAATGTATTGAATTTGATCTTCTAAATCTTTCGTTTTTGTTGATAATCGCTTTAATTGAGCGGTCATTGTAGGACAAATGGTTGGACATTTTGTAAAAAAGAAATCTGCAATCCAAACCTTACCTTTTAAATCTTTTGATGATATAACTTTTCCGTTTTGATTTTTAAACTGAAAAAAAGGAATTTTAGGATAAACCGTATCAGCTACTTCTTTTCCATCTATCGTATCGTATTCAATATCATAATTCCCGACGATGGGTAATACACGAACTTTTTCGTTTGAGTTACAAGAAACAAAAATAAACGTTAAAAGAATTGAAAAAATTAATTTCATTTTCCCTGTTTTTTCCAAGCTTGTTTGTCGTATTGTTTATCTAGAAGAGCAATATGTTCTTTCATTTTACGAATCATTCCTTCGGAATTTCCTTTTAGAACCATTCTCAAATGATTTTGTTTATCTGCTAATAACATTAGTTCTTGAAAGGCCTCTCCACCATAATATTCTTTTCCTTTCTCTTGAATTAAGTTCTTACCATTTCTTGAGATATCGTAGATACTTTTAGCATCACCATCCGCTAAAATCCAAATTTTGGGATCATAGCCTTCAACCTGATCTTTAAGCATATATTCTACTTCTTTCAAATTGTGATCTGGCTTTCCCTTACCATCTGTTACAAAAGAAATGATTTTAACGTATCCTAGTTTCTTTTGATTTTTTCGAATGTGTTCAAAAATAAGTTGATTTAAATGCCAAATTTTGATTGCACAATCGCTCGGACAAGTTTTTTGAATGGTAGTAATTAAGACTACTTTTCCGTTAAAATCTTTTGAAGAATATACTTTACCGTCAATTCCTTTGAAAGAATAATTTTTGACAGCCCCCATATCATCCAATTCCTTGAATTTATGGCTACATCCTCTTGATGAAAGGAATATTAACAAAGAAGCCGGTCCAAATAAAAGAATGAATAGAACCAATCCTTTTATTCGTCCGGCCGAAGCTTTTTTATTACTCATAGTTTAGAAACCAAATAGTTTCAATGCATTGCTTACAGCGTGAGCCTCTGTTAAACAAATGAATATTAAATAAATAATAAATACAAAGTAAGGTAATAGAATCACATATCGTAATGTTTTTCTTTCATCACCCAAGTGCATAAATACCATCACAATATAAGCAGCTTTAAAAATAGTCATTCCAATGAAAGACCATTTTACAAGTGGCCAAATGCTATCGCTTTGTTTGATAACAGCACCTAAGAATACTTCAATAATTGTAATCGCTGTTAAAATAGCAGTTACTTTCCAAATCTTTTTACGAATTTCTTTTCCTGTAGCTTCGTCGTGATGCGTATCTAAAGAATATTCAATAATATCGTCTCTTTCCATTTTATTTGAAATTTAAATCGATTAAACTAAATAGAAGAATGTAAATACAAACACCCATACTAAATCGACAAAGTGCCAGTATAAACCTGTTTTTTCAACCATTTCATAGTGTCCTCTTTTGTGGTAAACCCCTCTTAAAACACCTAAGAAAATGATGAAGTTGATAACTACTCCTGAAAATACGTGGAATCCGTGGAAACCTGTAATGAAGAAGAAGAATTGCGCATACTGAGACGGACCGTATTCATTCACAGTCAAGTTAGCACCATAAATTACTCTATTAGGAGTTCCGCTGTTAATTACCTCATTGTATAATTTTTCAGCTTCAGCCCCTTCAATTTTACTTTTAGCATTGTATTTAGCACCATCTTCTTTGATGATTAATTTCATGTGCTCATCTTTTGCTCTATTTACTTTCGCAACAGATCCATCATGTAATGTAATCATTCCATCTTTCAATTTTCCTTTTTCAATTGCATGGTGGAATTGGTGTAATAAATCGTCTGTAATTACCTCTCCTTTTTTGTGGTGTTTACCAGCTTCAGTTACCGTAAAGTTTTTCAATTCACCGAAATGACCGTGAACGATTGCTTTAGAACCATCTGCTAATTCTACTTTTCCAAATTCAGAACCATGAATAAAGTGTGACCACTCCCAAGCTTGAGAACCAACGAAAAATAAACCACCGATAATCGTAGCTAACATCCATTTAACAACACCTTTTTTATCCATTCTGTGACCAGCTTCAACAGCTAACACCATTGTTACAGAAGAAACGATCAAAATAAATGTCATCAACGCAACGTAAATTAATGGATAACCATGACCCAAGAAAGGTAATGAGTTAAACGTTTCCTCTCCGATTGGCCACGCATTTTGACAAGCGTGTCTCGTAAATCCATACGCTACCAAAAGTCCTCCAAATGTCAATGCATCAGACACTAAGAAGAACCACATCATTAATTTTCCATAACTTGTAGAGAAAGGTGAAACTTTACCTCCCCATAAGGTTGCAGAATCAATCTGTGTTACATTATGATTTGACATACAAAAAAATTTTTTGCAAGTTTAGTGAAAAATACTAAACTAAGTTAAAAAAAGGCTATTTTTTTATGATATAAGTCACTATTAAAAACCTTTCTAATTTATTTTTAGTGGATATAGAT